>JASFTI010000094.1:0-11137 GCA_050053635.1 Gemmatimonadales bacterium | reverse complement strand
CCCACGATGCCGGCGCGTAAGGCGCGGCCCATTCTCCAAATGCAGGGTGTTTGACTTCTTCGACATTCGACAGCCGCCAGTCGACTGTCTAGGTCCGGCTCACTGCCCGGCTATCGACGCCCGACATACCAGGTTCGACGTACAACGTCGGGCGTCGTAGGTCGAACCTGGGACGTCGAACGCTGAGCAGTGAGCTTGACGTTGATAGTCGGCTGTCGGCTGTCGAATGTCCAGTCTCTCCCTCAGTCCAGTCCCCTCAACCGAGCGCGACGAAAAACGGAGCCAGCACCAGGCTGACAACACTCATCAGCTTGATCAGGATGTTCATCGACGGGCCCGACGTATCCTTGAACGGGTCGCCCACGGTATCCCCGACTACCGCCGCCTTGTGCGGCTCCGAGCCTTTGCCGCCCATGTTGCCCGCCTCGATCCACTTCTTGGCGTTGTCCCAGGCACCGCCGGCATTGGCCATGTAGAGCGCCAGCAATACGCCGGCCAGCGTCGCACCGGCCAGCAGGCCGCCCAGCGCCTCTACGCCGAGGAACGAGCCCACCAGCACCGGCGCGATGATCGCCGTGAGACCGGGTACGATCATCTCGCGCAGCGCCGCACGGGTCGAGATGTCCACGCAGCGTGCACTGTCCGGCTTCGCCTGGCCTTCCATAAGCCCGGGGATCTCTTTGAACTGGCGGCGCACCTCGGTCACCATCCCCGACGCGGCTCGCCCCACCGCGGTCATGGTCAGCGCCGCGATGACGAAGGGCAACGTGCCGCCGATAAAGAGCCCGATGACCACGATGGGACTCACCAGGTTGATTCCGGTCTCCTGAAGGCCAACCGCCGACGAGTAGGCGCTGAACAGCGCCAGGGCGGTGAGAGCGGCAGAGCCGATGGCGAAGCCCTTGCCGATCGCCGCCGTGGTATTGCCGATAGCATCCAGGCTATCGGTAATGCTACGGACGGCTGGACCCAGACCGCCCATCTCGCTGATGCCGCCGGCATTGTCGGCGACCGGGCCGTAGGCGTCAACCGACATCGTCACGCCCACCGTGGCCAGCATGCCGACGGCCGCGATACCGATCCCGTACAGGCCGGCGAACTGGTAGGCCATGAAGATAGCGGCGCAGATCAGCAACACCGGGATGGCAGTCGAGATCATCCCGACGGCCTGGCCGGCGATGATGTTGGTGGCCGCACCGGTCTCCGATGCCGCGGCGATCTTCTTGATCGGTCCGGCCGCCGTGTAGTACTCGGTGGAGAGGCCGATGAAAATACCGACCAGCGAGCCTCCGAACATCGCCCAGAACGGCCCCAGCGTGCTGAAGTCCGCGTTGCCCGCGAACACGTCGAGCTCGGCCGTCAACCACCAGGCAGCGATCCAGAACAGGATCGCAGCGATGTAAGTACTATTCCGGAGCGCCGCCGCCGGGTTAATCTTCTCCATCGCCTTCATCGAGAAGACCCCGATCACGCTGGCTATCAAGCCGAACATCACGAAGAGGATCGGTAAGGTAATCGCCTCGAGACGTTGCTCTGTCATCACCTGCGCCGACGTCGCACCGATGGCAATGGTGGCGATGATCGAGCCGACATACGACTCGAAGATGTCGGCACCCATACCCGCCACATCGCCGACGTTGTCGCCTACGTTATCGGCGATCGTCGCCGGGTTGCGAGGATCGTCCTCGGGAATACCCGCCTCGACTTTGCCGACCAGGTCGGCCCCGACGTCAGCCGCTTTCGTGTAGATACCACCACCGACACGAGCGAACAGAGCGATCGAGCTCGCCCCCATCGCAAAGCCGGCAATCACTTCGCTGAACGTTTTGAACGACGCGTCGTCGGTCAGCCCGCCCGAGAAGACGAAGAGTACAACGCCGATGCCCAGGAGACCCAGGCTGCCAACCGACAGACCCATCACCGCGCCGCCGTTGAAAGCGATGCGCAACGCTTTTCCCTGACCCGTATCGCGCGCCGCTTCCGAGGTGCGAACGTTGGCCTCAGTTGCCGCGTTCATGCCGAAGAACCCGGCCATCAGCGAGCAGAGAGCGCCGCCTATGTATGCCGCGGACGTCGGGAGTGAGCCGAGCGCCACGTACAGTAGTATCGCCACAACAATTATGAACGGGACCAGCACCGAGTACTCACGCTTCAGGAATGTCCTGGCGCCTTCCCGGATTCGCGCTGCCAGCTCGGCCATCAAATCTGTACCGACCGGCTGTCGCTTCAGGTACCAGTAGATGAGCGCGGCAACCACTAGCCCCAAGAACCCCAGGGGCGCCGAAAACGTCACCGCAACGTTGGTCATTAGCCCTCCTCAGGTTTTTTTGATGTCAGCAACCAACACTCGACACCCGCACCCCGAGGTTTGGATGGTCGGTCTCGGTCGTTGACGCTCAAGAAACGCTGATGGTTGGGTTCTAGGTGTCCCTTATTCTTCATCGCCCACAGGCGCATTGTACCGATTCATCGCCGCCTCCACACCCTCGCGCGCCCACAACTCCACCGCCTCCGCCAAGCGCGGCAGGACCTCGAGCACGGCGTCTTCGTCTTCCGGGTCATCGAAGTCGGAAAGCACCCAGTCTGCAAGCTCGACGCCAGCCGGCGGAGCGCCGACTCCGATCCTCAAGCGCGCATACTCACGAGTGCCGAGCACGTCCTCGATGGACTGCAGGCCGTTGTGATTGCCCGCCGAGCCCCGAGCCCGAAAGCGCGGTCGTCCCGGCTCGAGCGCCACATCGTCCACGACAATCAGCATGTCGTGCTCGAGGTCGAGGGGCGCGTACTCGAGTAGAGCGCGAACCGCTATACCGCTCCGGTTCATATAGGTCAGCGGCTTGATCAACCAGAGCTCGCCGACCTCCGACAGCTCGGCCCTGGACCGGAGCCAAAGATCCTCTTCTTGAAACGGAGTTGCGGACCAGCGGCGCTTCAGCAGGTCCACGAGCCACCAGCCAACATTGTGGCGCGTGGCATCGTACCGGGCTCCCGGGTTGCCCAGTCCGATCAAGGCTTTCAGAGTTATTGCCCCTCTTCCGTAGCCTCCTCCTCGGCAGGCCTGCCACGACCGACCACCTCGGGCTCGGCCTCCTCCTCGACGACGCCCTCCACCTCTTCTTCCTCCTCGACAACCTCTTCTTCGACTTTGATGACAGCCGGTGGCACGACCGATGCAATCGTGGCCGCGGCGTCGGTCAGCATCTCGATGCCCTCAGGTATTTCCAAGTCGGCGACCGTGACGCTGTCGCCCATGTCCAGCTGGGAGACATCGACCTCCAGCGCCTCGGGTATCTTCGAGGGTATGCAGCGGATCTCGACGTCGTGCCGGAGGTGCTCCATGATCCCGCCTTCCTTGACCCCGGGCGCCAGACCCACCAACCGCACGGGTACCTCGAGCTTTACCTTCTGACCCTTGCGAACGGTCAGGAAATCGATGTGCAATACTTCCGATCGATAGGGGTGTACCTGCACCTCGCGGATGAGCACGCTCGACGCCGCACCACCGTCCAGCTTCAGATCGATGACCGTGCTCTCCACCGAGCCCGACGTTAGCACCCTCTCGAGCTGCTTGCGCTCGACCACACAGGCTTGTGTCTGCTCCCCGTGGCCGTAGATGACTGCGGGGATATACCCTTGACGTCGCAGGGTGCGCGCCGCCCCCTTGCCCGTCTCGGTCCTCGATTTGGCCTGCACAACTTGTTTCGTAATCATATGAAGCACACCTTCAGTTGCTCGCCATTGTTAGCAGTCTGCGGCGACCGTCACTCGAACAAGCTACTGACGCTCTCGTTATCGTGGATGAAGTACATCGCCCGGGCCAGCAGCTTGGCGACCGAGAGCGTGCGGAGCCCAGGCCAGCGTTTCTCCTCGGGCACCAGAATCGTGTCGGTAACCGCTATCTCGTTGACCGGCAGCCCCGAGAGCCGCTCGATGGCCGGCCCGCTGAGTAGCGCGTGGGTGGCGCAGATGAAGATGTCGTTGGCGCCCTTTTCCTTCAGCGCCTGCACCGCCCCGACCATCGTGCCGCCCGTATCGATCATGTCGTCGGGTATCAGACAGTTCTTGCCATCCACATCCCCGACGACGGTGGCAACCTCCGCGACATTGGGGGCCGGGCGGCGTTTATCGATCATCGCTATTTCGCCACCGAGCCGCCGTGCGTAGCCGCGCGCCATTTTCGCCGCGCCGACGTCACTGGCAACGACCACCAGCGAATCGAGGCCCTGCCGCTCGTAGTGCGCGACGAAGACCGGCATCGCATACAGGTGGTCGACCGGGATGTCGAAGAACGCCTGCAGTTGGTGCTGATGCAGGTCGATCGACACCACACGGTCCGCACCCGCCTCGACGATCAGATTGGCCAGCAGCTTAGCCCCGATCGCCACACGCGGCTGGTCTTTACGGTCCTGGCGCGCGTACCCGAAATAGGGCACGACCGCCGTAACACGCGCCGCCGAGGCTCGCTGTGCTGCATCGATCAGGAGCAACAACTCCATCACGTTCTCGGCCGGCGCCGAAGTCGGCTGAATGATGAAGACGTCACGCCCGCGCACGTTCTCATCGATCCTGACGAAGATCTCGCCATCGGCGAACCGATCGATCGTGACGCAGCAGAGCGGGACGTCCAGTTCACCGGATATCCGCTCGGCGAGCGGCCGATTGGCGGTCCCCGAGAGCAGCATCATCTCGCGGCTCTTAGGATCGATCGATGATGTATCAGTCACAGCCAGAACCCCAGTAGATTAGAAGCTTCGCAAGTTATCCCGGCGCCATTTGGGCGTCAACGGCCGTCCGTGCCCGCGAAGCCCCACGGCACGCTGCCAGACGAGCTGCCGGCCGGCTCCCCGGCCACGACTTGTCCCGGCGGCGGTCGCTGTTATCATTTCCGTGCCGATGCCGTCAATCATCATATTCGTGCTCGGTCTGGTAGCGCTCTACGTGGGCGCCGACCTGATGATCCGCGGGGCATCACGGCTGGCCCGTAAGCTCGGCGTCAATGCACTCGTCATCGGGCTAACGGTGGTCGCCATGGGGACATCGATGCCGGAGCTGCTGGTCGGCGTCGTCGCCTCTGTGCGCCACAGCCCCGACATCACCATAGGCAACGTCATCGGGTCGAACATCGCCAACATCGCGCTGATTCTGGGCATCGCCGCCTTGATTCGCCCCATCCGCGTTCAGATGCGGCTCCTGGTCCGCGAGGTGCCGCTGATGATCTTCGCCTCCCTCGCCTTCTACGTGTTCGCTCTGGACAACGAGCTCAATCGCTGGGACGGGATAACGCTGCTGGCCGGATTCATTGCCTACACGCTGTACTTGCTGGAAGGCGCGCGCCGCGAGTCGCCCGCGATCGAGGTCGAGTACCAGAAATTCGTACCGGCGGGCGGAACGCTTTACAACCACGCCCTGCTCACCATGGTCGGTCTCGGGACCCTTTTGGCCGGTGCCCACCTGGTGGTGACCGGTGCCGCACAGGTAGCTCGCATGATCGGCATCTCCGAACTCGCCATCGGACTGACCGTGGTGGCACTGGGGACCTCCTTGCCCGAGCTCGCCACCGCCGTGGCCGCCTCGGTTCAGGACGAGGGCGATATTCTGGTGGGTAATGTGGTGGGCTCCAACGTCTTCAACCTACTGGCCGTGCTGGGTTGCGCTTCGCTGGCTCGACCGCTGGGAGTGTTGGAGCAGGTCATAAGGGTCGAGGCGCCCGTAATGTTGGCGGTGAGCATTCTCGTCTTGCCCTTCGTTTGGACAACACTCCGGCTCACTCGGCTGGAGGGCGGAATCCTGTTGGCAGCCTATATGGCCTTCGTGGTGCTTTTGGCCCTGCCGTCCTAGGCAGTGAGGGGCCCGCAGGCTGCGGGCCCCTCGCCATGTACGCGCCGCCGTACCTGCGGCCGTCAATGCTGATGCTCATCGATCTCCGGCCGGCCCTCGTGTGCGCCATGGGTCATGTCCATGCCCGTGGCTCTCATCGCCGCCGTTCGCTGTGTCTCATCCATGTTCGCCACGTACAGCGGGTCACGGGGATCGAGCCTCGGCCAGTCTTCCCCGGGCTTGAAGACCCCGCCCAGCACACCCATGCCACCGCCAGGGAGCGTTCGGCCGGTGGGGTTGTCGTAGATCACCGTCAGGCGGTAGGTGTGCTCAGGACGGAGCACGATGCCGCCCTTCCACCAGAACTGGCCGATCGGCACCTTCACGACGTGCCCTTCCTCGTCCAACTCCGGTCTCGTCTCCCACAGCACCTTGCCCTCGGTCACGTCCTCGAACCTCAGGACCATTGCGTGGTCATGCAGGTGACCGCCGGCGCCGAGCAGGCGACCGGGAATCGCCGGACTGCCCTGCCAGGATCGTTCGGTCCGACCCGGCGGCAGGTCGAACTCCTTCGCGCCAACGTGACCCATGACGTCGATATAGACCGGCTGAACGCCGACCGGAAAGAACCACCCCCTCGTACGGTACGCCAACCTGACGTGCAGTCGCGCACCCGGATAGGACAGCTCGGTCGGGTTGTGGAACATGGCGCTGACCACCAGGCGCTGTCCCTCCTTCACCGGGACACCGATCAGGCGCGGCACTGACGCCGGCTGCGTTTCGCTACCTGCGGCGAAGAGTCTACGAGCGACAGGACTGAACAGCTCGCGGCTGTCAGGATCGATCAGGTTGACGTGATGAAGCACCCGCTGCGTCATCGGCCTGCCGCCGGCGTCCACCATCTCCACATCGAAGCCCGTCAGGTAGGCATCGATCGGAACGGTGGCCTCGAGCAGAGGCGGCTGCTTTACCATATGGTGGCCGGCGCCCGCCGGCAGATCGACCGGACCGACTACGAAGACCAGTTCCTTGGCTTCCACGTCGTTGATCACCTGAAGCGAATCGGTCGTGTCCTGGGCCGCAGTCGGGTCGGCGGCAGCCAGCCACGCCAGCGCGACAAAGGAAAGCTCTATCGGAGAGCACCTGCGCATCGATTCTCTATCTCCCGTCAAAAAGACCAATCCGCATTACCGATCCGGGACCTTCCCGTCACCTTCGGGGTCACCGGGAGGCCCCAAAAGAACGGTCCCTGCCCCTAGAACTAAAGGACAGGGAGTGAAGTTTCCGCATGGACTGGATTGGCCCGGGTGGGGTCGAACCACCATTTCTGGATCCAAAGTCCAGCGTCCTGCCATTAGACGACGGGCCAGTCTCTACAGCCGCAATCTCTTAGAGCAACGTGCGAGGATCAAGGGCTGACGCGAGCGAACCTGGAACACGCTCCAGGGTATAGTAATAGGACCCCGCCGGGCTACCCACCGGTCACACCTCCCTCGACAGTATCCCCGGGACAAGCGTTCGGGGCGGAAAACAGGTCAGATGCGGACGTGTTTCTGGCTAAGGGGGGCTTGCTACAACGAGGGAGGACGTCGAGTGAAGTATGGCAGCTGGGCACTGATCTTCTGCGTGTCGCTGGCAGCGGGGCTGCCCGCGGGTCACGGCGGTATCAGCGGCTGGCATTCGTTCGAGAACCTCGTCCTTTCTCCCACGGTCTCCGACAACATCGCCCTGCTGTTCGAGCAGTTCGACACCGAAGTGGTACTCTGTCTGGAAGGGGAGCGGCGCGGAAACGACCTCTACATCACCGACTTCCGCATGCCGCACATCCTGGAGTCGCAGACGGGCCGGGTGCAGGCGGCAGGCTGCAAGCCGAGCCGCAGAGTTGTGGGTACGTGGCATAACCACCCGGCGCTGGGAACGAGCTTCGCCACGTCGAACCCGAACGTCCTCACCCGTAACTGCTACCTCTCACGCACCGACATCACCGACTTCCGCCGTCGTGGCGATGCTCTGGTGACCGTGGTCTCCTGCGGACCGCACACCTTCGCCTACTGGCGGCGCAGCGACGTCGCCGCGGCAGCCGAAGACGTGGCCATGCTGCCACCGCCCCAGGCACAACTCGTACGCTCGGAGATCGGGAGAGCCCTTCGGGAGAGCCCGCTCACACAGGCCCGCGAACGCTGACCACCCTGGCGCCTTCCACTACGTCTGTCACCCTGGAGGCCGCCTCCTGGCGCTGCCGCTCGCTCTCGTAGACGGCGAACAGCGCCGAGCCGCTCCCGCTGAGCAGTGCCGTCAGCGGCCGCGTCTCGCTCAGCACCTCCTTCAGAAGACGCAGATCGGGTCGCAGACCGAAGATCACGGGCTCGAAGTCGTTGACAGCCGCTGAGCTTATGACCTCCCAGGACGAGAGGTCCGAGTCGGATCGCAGCCGCGGCCCGACGGTGGTCGTGCGCTCGTCGACCTGCCGCTCGTCCCAGCGGGCGTAAGCCTCGGCCGTCGAGATCGCGACATCGGGTAGCACCAAAAGCATCGGTCGCGGCGCCAGCCCCTGGCACCTCAGTACACGCTCACCGCGTCCCCAGGCGAAGGCGAGGGGTGTGTCGGCGGCGAAGAAGGAGACATCCGACCCGAGCTGGGCAGCGAGGGCGAGCAGCTCGTCCGGCGCGACAGGCTCGAGCATTGCGGCGAGGGTCCTCAGAACGGCAGCCGCGTCGCTCGAGCCACCCCCCAAGCCCGATCCCGGCGGTATGTGCTTCTCCAGCTCGATCTCCACACCAGCGGCCGTACCGGTCAGCTCGAGGAACAGGGTCGCGGCGCGCGCTGCGAGGTTCTCACGGTTCGGCGGTGCGGTCTCCGGGCCGCTGACGCGGATCGAGACGCCCGGCTCATCGCGCACTCGGACGCGAAGCCGGTCGGCCAGGTCGACCCGGCAGAACAGGGTCTCGATGGGATGGTAACCGTCAGCGCCGCGCGGGTAGATACGAAGCGATAGGTTCACCTTGCCCCTGGCCTCGACCAGCTGCCAACCCTCGAGCGTGTTCACCAAATCAAGCGCTCTCCTCCACGATCTCCTCGCTGTGCCCGACCTCGCCCCAAGACAGTCCCAGCCTGCCTAGGTAGAACAGACCGAGCACCGTCACCGGCGTAAACGTCGTGATATGGAAAGCGAGGGCGTAGCTCAGAGCGAGTCCCGCCGGGACACCGAACGGGCTGAGCGCGATGCGCGCGGCGGCCTCGAACAGCCCGAAGAAGCCCGGTGACGAGGGCACCGAAACGATGAACGCCATCACGCCCTGCAGGAAGACGGCTCCGAGGAAACCGGGCTCGGTGATGTCGAAGGCGAGCATACCGACGTAGAGGGCCAGAGCGCCCCACAACCAGTGGGCCAGCGACCAGACGAACCCGGCGGCCACCAATCTGGGGCTGCGCATCGCGCCGAGTCCCTCGATGAACGAGTTGAACATCGCGGCGATCGCCTCGGCCGCCTTCTTGGGCATGAGGCGCCCGACGGTCGAGCGGAACGTACGGCTCACGAGATCGGGCCGCAGGATCAGCAGAAGGAGCGCCAGCGCGGCACCACCGAAGATTAGCAGGATCATGAACAGCTTACCGATCACCTGGTCGCCCAGGCCGGGTGCGATCCGGAAACCCGGCATGAAGAGCGGCGCCGCCAGGAAGAGGGCAAGCGTCAGCGCGTCGAACAGCCGCTCGACGACGAGCGAGCCGAAGGCGGCGCTCGCGGTTATCGGCTGGCTGCGGCTGAGCGCGTAGGCACGGGCGAACTCACCAACCCGCGCCGGCAGCAGGTTGTTGGCCATGAACCCGATGCAGGTGCTGGCGAACCGTGCATCGAACGACGGCTCGGCCAGGGCGGGTTTGAGAAAGACCTTCCAGCGCGCAGCGCGGATCAGGAACGCCGTCGTCTGGATGACGACCGCCAGGGCGAGGAGCCAGAGGTCGGCAGCCCGAATGTGCCCCCAGACTTCCGTGAGGGAGACGTCGTGGAGAACCCAATAGAGGAGGGCGAGGCTGACGACGAGCCCGAGGATCGTCCGCCAGCCGCGAGTCATTGCACCGCAGCTGACCGGACCAACGCGTGCTCGATCAGCCCGAGCGCCTCTTCGAGGAGGTTGTGCGCCTGGTCGACGTCGGGCGCGTCGTCTCGAAGTAGACCGGCGATCTCGCTCGACAGCGACCGCGCTCGTGATACGGCGTCCTCGGCGGTATAGAGTAGCGACTCGATGTCGACCGTCGGTCCCCGCGTCGGATGCGTTGCTGCCTCCAGCGAATCGCCGGCCCTGCGCAAAGCGTCTTCCCGGGCTTCCTTCTCCGAGGCCTCCAGGTAGGAGCGGAGCGCCGCCACGGTAACAGCGAGGTCGATGGCGATCGCCTGCAGCCGCCAGGGCGGTGCGTCCCGAGTCGCTCGTACGGCGGCACCGGCACGGCGCGCTACGCGCCCGAGGCCAGAGTGGCCGAAAGTGACGGCGCGCTCGCGCAGTTGCCTGAACGAGTAAGTCAGCCGTTCGGCGATTCGCTGTGCCCCTTCGGGAGCGTGTGCCAGCTCGGCGCGAAGCCGCTCGATCGTGTCGAGGCTGCCCGTCGCCTCCAAAGCGAAGAACCCCTCCCAGGAGCCCGCCCCGCGCTCGGCCATCGGACACTCTTCGATGTGGGGGCCCGGATCGTCGTGGAAGAGCTCGCTTATCCAGGTGATCTCGCGCTGGGCCGCCGTCTCCAGAACCTGCTCCTTGAGGTCCTCGATCTCCACCGCGCCGTCGACCACGCCGCTAGGCTTATCGCCGCGGATCAGCTCGGTCGCCACGTCGTCCAGCGCCTGCCGGGCCCGGCGGAAGAGAACCAGATGACCGGGTCCGACGGTGGCGCTCGTGTCGGCGATCCGCAGGATCACCTCCTCCAGTGCGGTGATGGCCGGACCGACGGCGGGGATCTCGTCCACCCCTTCGATCCCCCTGAGCGGCCGGATGCGCCGCAAGAGTCTCTTGAGCGGCTCACGGTTGCGGGGGTCGCGCTCGAGTATGACCAGCGATTCGCCGATGTCCGAGGCGAGCCCACGCAGCTCGGTGCCCAGATAGCGCCGGAACCGCTCGTCCTCCTTCGGCGGTGGCGGCGGCGCTGCCAATTCGCCAAGCCGTGCCGCGATCGATTCGGCGCGCTTGCCGACGTCTGCGGGCGGCGACTTCACCGAATCGACCATCCCGCGGATCTCTCGGAGCGCCGACTCCAGGTTACCCTTGAGCTCCGCTCCCCAGTGCCGCTTTCCGGCAACCAGGTCGGCCGCCGCTCCCTGCACCGCGCCTGC
>JASFTI010000093.1:0-11148 GCA_050053635.1 Gemmatimonadales bacterium | reverse complement strand
GCGGTATGAACCCGGCGCTGCTCACCGACCTGCCTACAGATGGACGGAGGCTCGCGGTGGGGGACGTGGCGTCGGGTAATCTGACCGGTGAGAGCCCGACGATCGGCGATGGCCGCAGAGCCGAGGCCTGGCTGCTGGAGGGTCGCGCCGACGAGTCCGTCGTAGTGATTTTGGAATCGACCGCCTTCGACGCCTACCTGTATATTACGGGGCCGGGGCTCGGCGAAGTGCTGTCCGACGACGACGGGGCCGGCGACCTGAACTCGAGGCTGACTTTCACGCTCCCGGTCGACGGTGCCTACCTGGTGGTGGCGAGTCAGCTCAGCGGCGGCGGGACAGGACCGTATACCATCCGGGTGGAGGAACCGGTCGACCTAGCGGAGCTGCCCACCGAGGGTCGAACGGTGGCCGTGGGTGGTGCCGTGGACGGTTACCTGACACGGGACGATCCGCTCACCGCCGATGGGCGACACGGGCAAGCCTGGGCGCTCGAAGGCCGCGCGGGTGAGATCTACGTGATCGAGCTAATCAGCGACGACTTCGACGCCTATCTCTACTTTGCGGGCCCCGGGCTTTCGCAGCCGCTGACCGATGACGACGGTGCTGGCGACCTGAACTCCCGGATCAGAGTCACTTTGCCCGAGAGCGGCACCTACCGGATCGTCGCATCGGCGCTAGACGGGAGTAGCTCGGGCGAATTCCAGTTGCTGGTGAATCGCGGAGAGCCGTAGGACCGAACCGCCCGGGTGACGCCGCGGATGGACCACCACGCCGCCACTCGGGCGCTGCCGATATCGGGGTTCCGTTGCTGGCCCGGGGCCCCGGGGATAGATTTGTTGAACGTAGCCCTCAAGCATGGCGCCGGTGCGGATGGCGGGAGGGAGGGCTAACTCCTCCGCGCAACGGCTAACCCTTTTGACCCCACGAAGATGCATCGCCCCGCACTCGCACGAGTCTACCGCCCGCGCAACTTCTCCGAGATCATCGGGCAGGACCACGTGTCGGCGACACTGAGGACGGCGGTGGAGCGCGGCAGAGTCGCGCACGCCTATCTGTTCTGTGGACCGCGCGGTATCGGCAAGACGACGGCCGCCCGGGTCTTGGCCATGGCGCTCAATTGCGAGGATCGCCAGAACGGCGAGCCGTGCGGCAAGTGCGAGAGCTGCGAGCGAATCTGGTCTGGTCGTACCTCTCTGGATGTCGTCGAGATCGACGCAGCCTCTAACCGCGGGGTCGATGATGCCCGCGATCTGCGCGAGCGTGCCATGTACGCCCCGTCGGAGGAGTCGCGCTACAAGGTCTATATCATCGACGAGGCCCATATGCTCACGCGCGAGGCGTGGAACGCCTTCCTCAAAATCCTCGAGGAACCGCCGCCGCGCGTGATCTTCGTGCTCGCTACCACGGAGCCGGGTAAGATCTATCAGTCGGCGCCCCCGATCCTCTCGCGCTGTCAACGGTTCGACTTCCGGCGCATAACGCTTGACCAGATCCGTGGACGCCTGGTCGAGGTGCTGCGCGCCGAAGGCGTGGAGGCCGAACAGGCCGCGCTTTCGCCTATCGCGCGCAAGGCGGACGGCGCGCTGCGCGATGCCCTGTCGGCGCTGGACCAGGTGCTCGCCTTCAGCGGCGAGCGCATCACCGCCGAGGACGTCCACCTCGTGCTCGGCCTGATCGAGGAAGAGTTGTATCTCGAGCTGTTCGAGATTCTCCGGGAACGGCGGGCCGCCGAGGTCTTTAGCTACGTGCAACGCCTGATCGACGGCGGCTACGACCTGGAGGAGTTCTACAAAGGACTCGGCGATGCGCTGCGGCTCCTGCTTCGCATAAGGCTCGAGGACGGCGATGCCGTTAGCGGCGTGTCGGAGCCACTCTCCGAACGCTACGTCGAGCTGGCCCGGCACTTCGCCCCGGGTGACCTGCTACGCATGCTCTCGGCGCTCGCCGAGCTCGACAGCGACGGGCGCTTCCGCAAGAGCGAACAGCAGCGCATCCTCGTCGAGGTCACGTTGCTCAAGTTCGCAATGCTGGACCGCACAGTCGAGCTCGAGCAGTTGCTGCAAGCGGTCCGCGGCGAACCGCCCGCGAACCCGAACCCCGGCCTGCAGACTACGCCTCCAGCCGCTCGCCCGCCGGGTCCCGCACCCGAGCAGAAACGGGGGATGGGCCCGGAGTCGGTTGCGGCACCGCCCGACGCGCCGCTCGGCGGCGGCGAAGGATCGCCGGACCCGGTGCGTTCCGCCTGGCTGGAGATGATCACCGACGCCAGAGTGCTGCGACCGGGGCAGGGAGTCGCGCTCAGGGCGGTGCAGATCGGTCAACTCGACGCCGAGGGTGAGCTCCGCGTTCTCGCAGCCCAGGGCACACCCGCCGCCGAGGTTCTCGACGACAAGCTCACCCGGCGGCGGATCGAGGAGGAACTTACCCGACGGCTAGGGCGTCCCATACGGATAAGGAAGGAGGCGCAGGGCGAGTCGCTGCCGCCGAGGGTAAGCCAGGAGACAGCCAAGCAGCAGAGGCTGGCCCGGCTCGTGGACGGCGACGAGGGGCTGCAGCAAATCGTCGACAAGCTGGATCTCGAGTTGATGGACTGAGCCGTCACGCCCCCAAGGCCCTGAAAGGGCTGGCCTTGCGTGCTTTTGGGCGATTCGTAAACTTCCACCGTGATGATGGGTGAGCGGGAGTAACCAGAATGAATAGTCTCCACCAGTTGTTCCAGCTGGTCCAGCAAGGTCAGGCGAGACTGACCGAGATCCAGACGCAACTGGCATCTAAGACGGTCACGGCCAGCAGCGGGGGCGGCTTGGTCAAGGTGGTGGCGGACGGCCAGGGCCGGATTCGTGAGATCAAGATCGATCCGTCCGTGGTAGATCCCTCTGACATCGAGATGCTGGAGGACCTGGTGCAGGCGGCCGTGTCCGATGCACAGGCTCGCGCTCGGCAGCTGTACGAAGAAGAGATCGGTCGCATGGCTGGCGGGCTCGGCCCGTTCAACCTGGGCAATCTCTTCGGGGGTTCGTAGGCTCAGGCATGTCGGTGATCGATGATCTGGCCAGAGAGTTCACGAGTCTCCCTGGCATCGGTCGCAAGACCGCCTATCGGCTCACCCATTACTTGCTGAAGATCCCGCCGGAGGAGGCTTGCCGGCTAGCCCATGCCATAGAGGCGGTGGCCGAGCGAGTGAAGCACTGCTCGATCTGCAGTAACTTGAGTGAGTCGGATCCGTGCGAGTATTGCACGAATCCGGGTCGCGATCGAGCCACGATCTGTGTTGTCGAGGAGGCCTCGGACATAGCGGCGATCGATGCCTCAGGCGGTTTCAGGGGGCTCTATCACGTCTTGGGAGGTTGCCTTTCGCCGCTCGACGGAGTCGGTCCCGAGGAGTTAAACATCGAGTCGTTGATCGCCCGGCTGAACGGTGGAGTCAGTGAGGTGATCGTGGCGACTAACCCCAGCGTTGAAGGCGAAGCGACTGCAACCTATCTGCACAAGTTGTTAGTTCCGCGCGGAGTAAAGGTGACGCGCCTGGCGCGCGGACTGCCGGTCGGCGGCGACCTCGAATATGCAGATGGTGTGACCATAGCGCAGGCGTTGGCCGGACGCAGGGGAATGTAGCGAGTACTCGAGATGGGTAAGAGGACGATCGCCGCGAACAGGCTGCTACGAACCCTGGGCCTCACAGCCGCGGGTGTGGTCGCGGTTAGCGCGCTGGGGGTACTGCTCGTCCGTGATCAGGTGCACCGCCATCGCCGTGATCTGTTCAGCCCGAGGCCGCTTCGCCGGCTGGCGGCCCTGACGTACATCGGCAAGCACCCCGACGTGGAGAACGCTCACCTCCTACGCGACTTCCTGAGCTGGGAGCAAGAGCCGATGCTGCGTCGACGTGCGAAAGCGATCCTCGGACGCATGGAGCGCCGCTTGGCCGGCTCCGAGGACGCGAAAAGCAACGACGGGAACGGACGGGCGGCGCGATGACAGCCGGCGGAGGGCCCAGTTGGTCGTTCGGACCCAGCGATTCCCAGCGGATCGAGGAGATCCTCAACAATCTGCTCTACGAGTCGAATGCCCGCTGTGCTTTGCTGGTCGACCGCACCGGCCAGTTGGTGACAACGGTCGGCGAGCAACCGAGCTTCGATTCCGCTGCGTTTGCCAGCCTGACAGCAGCCGATTTCTCTGCCAATGATCAATTGGCCTCGCTGATCGGCGAAGAGGAGTTCAGTTCGCTGTTCCACCAGGGTCGAACCGAGTCGATGTACCTGGCCGACGTTGGCAAGCGCCTGATTCTGGTGGTGCTGTTTAATCAACAGACGACCTTGGGGCTCGTGCGGATCAAGATAAAGGATGCGGTCGCTGGCTTGAACAAGGCGTTCGAGGAAGTGTTCGGGAGAGGAGAAGATGAAGAGAGTCCGGCCCTCGAGCGCGGCTTTGTCGACGAAGCTGAGGATGAAATTGACCGACTGTTCCGGGAATAGGGGATCTCGACCATGTCGATGATCAACTACGCGTCCCGTGAAATAAACTGCAAGATCGTGTATTACGGACCCGGGCTCGGCGGCAAAACGACGAACCTGGAGTACATATACAACAAGGTCGCACCGACGACTCGTGGTAAGCTCATAAGCTTGGCCACGGAGACCGAGCGCACGTTGTTCTTCGACTTCTTGCCGGTCGACCTGGGCACGATTCGGGGATTCAAGACTCGTTTCCATCTGTACACGGTGCCGGGCCAGGTCTATTACAACGCGAGCCGCAAACTGATCCTGAAGGGTGTCGACGGCGTTGTATTCGTCGCCGACAGCCAGGTTGAACGTCTCGATGCGAACATCGAGTCGATGCACAACCTGTACGAGAACCTGGCGGAGTACGGGTACGACCTGCGCCAGATACCCTTCGTGATCCAGTACAACAAGCGGGACTTGCCGAACGTATCGCCGGTGGAGGAGCTGGAGCGACACCTCAACCCCGATCGGGTGCCCTCCTACGAGGGGGTGGCGACGAAGGGGATCGGCGTGTTCGACACGCTCAAGGCCGTCGCGAAACTGGTAATCAAGTCGCTGGGCTGAGCGGGGGATCCCTCCCGTGAATCTACCGAACCTTCTTACGGTCGCGCGTATTTTGGCGGCGCCTGTGATCTTCGCGCTCATCGTGAGTGGAGGGTTCGGCTTGCTCTTGGTGGCCTTCATTCTCTTCCTGGCCGCCGCGATCTCCGACATCTGGGACGGCTACCTGGCGCGTCGGCGCGGCCAGATCACCGATTTCGGCAAACTGGCCGATCCCATCGCCGACAAGCTTCTCGTTGTTGTCACCTTCGTCCCCTTCTACCTCGTCTCGCTTCGTGACCCGGCGTCGGACGTTCCCGTCGTCTTTGGCTGGGATGTCCTGCCGCTCTGGGTCTTGATCGTAGTGCTCGGCCGCGAGCTGCTGATCACCGTGTTCCGAGGCCTGGCGAAGCGGAAGGGCGTGGTCCTCGCCGCCGGTAAAGAGGGCAAGTTCAAAGCGGTATTCCAGAACATGTTCATCGGTGGCGAGATACTCTGGCTGGCACTGCGTTCCCGCGCCCTGGAACGCGCCTGGGACAGCCCGTTCTGGTCGTTCTGGAAGGTCTTCCACGGCTCCTACGTAACGATAACGCTCGCGATCGCAGTCGTGTTGACCGCCTACTCGCTGGTCGTCTACCTCTGGCGCTACCGGGCGTTGGTCGCGCGACTGGCGGAGTGATGGGGCATGAGCTCGGGTTCGTCGAGATCGTCGTTATCGGCGACGAGCTGCTCAGCGGTGCCACCCTCGACTCGAACGCAGCGACGATCGGCCGGCGACTCGAGTCGCTCGGCCTGCGCGTCGTGCAAAAGACAACGGTCCCCGACGTCGAAGCACGAATCGGCGAGGCGGTAGGCGCGGCGCTGGCGCGCAGCGGCGCGGTGATCACGACCGGCGGGCTGGGGCCGACGCGGGATGACGTGACCCGCAGCGCGGTGGCGGCCGTGTTCGGCCGCCGGTTGGAGTTTCGTGAGGATCTGTGGCGCGCGCTGGAACTCCGCTGGACACACCTGGGCAAGATACCGGAGACGAACCGGGTCCAGGCCGAGGTGCCGGCGGGTGCGGAGGTCTTCCCGAACCGGCGGGGCACGGCACCCGGCATAGCGGTAGAGGACGACTCGCTGGGCCTCTGCATCATGCTGCCCGGACCGCCACACGAGATGGAGGCGATTCTCAGCGAGCAGGTCGTCCCCTACCTCGAGCGGCGAGCCGGTCCGGCGCGCCGCCGACCGTTTCGCCGCACTCTACGCACGGTAGGGATAGCCGAGTCGGCTATCGCCGAGCGGCTCGCGAATCGGCTAGCTGATCTGCCGCTCGATGTCGCCCACCTCCCGGAGATCGACGGCAATGACATCCGGCTGACCGCGTGGGCGAGCGATGGGTCGGAGGCGGCTGCGGCGCTTGACGAAGCGGTGGATCGTCTGCGTGAGCTTCTGGGTGTGCACGTCTACGGAGAGGGAGAGGAGGACCTGGCACAGGTCGTCGGCGACCTGCTGCGTCGAGATGGGCTCATGGTCGCCGTGGCTGAAAGCTGCACGGCCGGACTTATCGGCAAACGGCTGACCGAGGCGCCGGGCTCCTCAGATTACTTCTGGGGTGGTATGATCGTATACGACGACCGGTCGAAGGCGGCGCTGCTCGGCGTCTCCGAGCACACACTCGAACGGCACGGCGCGGTCTCGGAGCAGGTCGCGCTCGAGATGGCCGAAGGCGTCTTCCGTCGGTCGACTGCCGAGACGGTCATCGCCGTGACCGGCATAGCGGGGCCGACGGGAGGGACCGAGGCGAAGCCGGTGGGCACCGTTTGGCTGGCGGTCAAGGTCAAGGATGTGACGGTAACCGGGCGGCGACTGTATCCAGGTACGCGGGACATGGTTCGGGCGCGGGCGGCGCAAGGTGGTCTCGATCTGCTGCGTCGGACTTTGCTGGAGGAGCTAGCGTGAGAGGAGCACACGCCTATTTCTCGGGATCCGGAAACATCCGGCTACACTATCGCTGTTGGGACGTGCCGACGCCGCGGGCGGTGGTCATCGTCTGCCACGGGCTGGGCGAGCACGGGGGGCGCTACGAAGAGTTGGCGCAGGACTTCGCCCGTGCGGGTCTGAGCACCTACGCACTCGATCACCGGGGCCACGGACGCTCGGACGGTCGGCGAGGACACGTGCGGCGGTTCACCCGCTACGTGCACGATCTGGAGAAGTTCCGGCGGCGCGTGTACGGGGCGGTGGGACCCGATCTGCCGCTCATCTTCCTGGGCCACTCGCTGGGTGGTCTGATAATGATCCGCTACCTCCAGGAATACCCGGGGGTGCCGGCGCGTGGCGCGGTGCTCTCCGCGCCGTTGCTCGGCGTGGCGATGGAGGTGCCGCAGTGGAAGGCGCGGTTGTCGAGTATCCTCTACTACGCGATCCCGGCGCTGCCCATGAACACGGGTCTCGATCCCGAGGTCCTGAGCCACGACCCTCAGGTGGTAGAGGCGTATAAGCGCGACGCGCTTGTCCACGACCGGATCACTCCGCGGCTCTATGGAGAGATCCATAGCGAAATCGATCAGGCGTTCGCCAAGGTCTCGCAACTGAGGCTTCCGGTCTTGATGCTGATACCGAGCGCCGACAAGCTTGTGCGCCCGGATCTGATGCAGCGGTTCGCGGCGGATCTACGAAGAAAGAGCCCGGTACAGGTCAGGACCTTCGCCGGCCTCTACCACGAGGTTTTGAACGAGACGACCCGCTCGAGCGTTGTGGCCGATATCCTCGGCTGGATCGAGCGCCGTATCCCGGAACACTCCGGGTCGCCGCCGGCTGCCGAGTCGGCCAGCTAGGCCGGTGGCCGGAGCGGCGATTCGCGCCGGCGGGACTTGACCACGAAGGGCGAAGCTATGACTCTCAGAACGAACCGATTGACATAGAGACTGGGATATGGGGCCACGAAAGAGAGCAAATAAGACAGAGAAGGCCACCGTCGATGAGTCCCGCGAGACCACGGCTCCCGACAAAGAGGCCGAGACTCTCGCGGCGAATGAGCCGGGCGAGCCGGCGATAGCCGAGGAGAGTGAAGCGGCTGCAGCGCCGACACCGCAAGAAGTGATCGTAGAACTGAGCGCGGAACTGGAGGCGCTGGAGGACCGCCACCTGAGGCTGGTCGCAGAGTTTGATAACTTCCGTAAACGGACTATCAAGGAGCGGGCGGAACAGGGGCAGCGCGCGCAGGCTGATCTGGCGCGTCAGCTCCTCGAATCACTCGATGACCTGGCCCGCGTCTCCGAGCTCGGCTCGTCCGATCACGACGCCGCGTCTATCCTCGAGGGCGTTCAGCTGGTGGAGAAGAAGCTCCAGCGTTCGCTAGAGCAGCAGGGGCTCAAGCGCATCGAGGCTGTGGGTCAGCGGTTCAACCCCGAGTTACACGAAGCGATGGTGACCGTGAACACGGAGGACCCGGAGGAGGATGAGGTCGTCTCACAAGAGTTCGCCAAGGGATACACGTTCGGGAACTCGCTGCTCAGGCCTTCGAAGGTCGCGGTGAAAATGTACCGGCCGGCGGATGAGGGCGGTGGCGAGGAGTCTCAAGCCAGCGAGGATGGATCCTGAAGCAATGCCACGCGCGACGACCAAAGACTACTACCAGATACTGGGGATTTCGGAAGACGCCGACGCGGCGGCGGTCAAGAAGGCCTATCGCAAGCTGGCCAAACGGTATCACCCCGACGCCAACCCGGACGATCCAAGTGCAGCGGAGCGCTTCAAGGAAGTCTCCGAGGCATACTCCGTGCTGTCCGACCCGGGTAAGCGGAAGCAGTACGACCGTATGCGCCGCTTTACGCCCCTCGATGACCTCGGGACAGCGGCGCCGGGCGACGATCGGCGCGGTTTCTCGTTCGACGACCTGGGCGGCATCGGTGATATCTTCAGCTCGATCTTCGACTTCGGCCGCGGTCGCAAGAAGCAAGCGGCCCAGCGTGGTCGTGACGTCGAGCACCTGGTCGAGGTCGACTTCAGAACCGCCGCCCGCGGCGGCCACATCACCATCAACGTGCCGGTGACCGAGGAATGCGCGACCTGCGAAGGTAGCGGCGCAAGGCCGGGGACGAGCACGACCCGCTGTCCGGAGTGCGGCGGCTCGGGCGCGAAGAGCTTCGGCCAGGGCGCCTTCGCTATCAACCGACCGTGCCCGGCCTGTTTCGGCCGCGGCGAAATCGCCACCGATCCCTGCCCGAGCTGCCACGGCACCGGTCAGGTCACCAGCCAACGGAGCGTCAACCTGCGTGTGCCTGCCGGAATCGAGACGGGGTCTCGTGTTCGGATGTCGGGGATGGGTGAACGTGGTCCCGGAGGCGGCCCACCCGGGGACCTGGTAATCAAGTTCGAGGTAAAAAAGGATCGGTTCTTCCGCCGGCGCGGACTCGACGTCTACTGCACGGTGCCGATCAACATTGCCCAAGCGACCCTCGGCTCGAAGCTGCGCGTCCGGACGATCGACGGGAAGCGCGTCGTACTTCGCATACCGCCGGGTACGAGCAGCGGCACGAAGTTCCGTATCCCCAAAATGGGGATCGAGAAGGATGGGCGGATGGGCGATCAGTACGTCGAGGTGAAGATCGTCGTGCCGGAGGCGCTGGACGAAAAGTCGCAGGAACTGCTGAAAGAGCTGGCCGAGAAAGAGGGTATTAAGTACTGAGGTCGGCAGTCGGTTGTCGGTAAGTGACAACCACTGGAGTCCGAGTTCGCAGTCTGCGCAAACCGACTACCGACTACTGACCAGCGATTACCCCGCCCCCCAGCAGCATCTCCCCAGCGTAAATCGCCGCCGACTGACCGGGCGTCACGGCCCTGTGCGGGTGATGCAGTCGGATCAGCACACGCTCGCCGTCCAGCTCATCAATCGTGCCGGGCACCTCTTGCCCGCGATGGCGGATCTGGACACCCACCGCGTCGCCAGCCGCCGGCCGATCGCCCAGCCAGTTGATCCCAACGACGGTAATCTGTGTCGACTCGAGGGCGCTCGAGGGACCGATGACCACCGATCGGGTATCGGGCTCGATACGCACCACGTACATCGGCCCTGTGAAGCCACCGGGCAGACGCTTGCGCTGACCGATGGTGTAGCGACAATAGCCGTCGTGCCGGCCGACCTCGTCCCCGTCGAGCGTTAGAATCGGGCCCGGCTGGAAGGCGGGGTGTTCAGCGTCGAGGCGCGTGGCGAGAAATCCGGCGTAGTCGCCGTCGGGGACGAAGCATATGTCGAAGCTCTCCGGCTTGTCCGCGGTCGCCAAGCCGAGTTCGCGGGCGCGATCCCGGACCTCGCTCTTGCTCAGCTCGCCCAGCGGTAGGTCGAGCCGCTCCAGTACCTCCCGGTCGATGCCCCAGAGGAAGTATGTCTGGTCTTTCGCTCTGTCTGTTGCGCGGAGCAGCTGCGGTCCACGGCGGGAACGGACGCAGCGGGCGTAGTGACCCGTGGCGATACGCTCGCAGCCCAACATGCGCGCTCGACGCAACAGATCGCGGAACTTGGTGTGCGAATTGCACAGTACGCACGGATTGGGTGTTCGGCCGGCGGCGTACTCGGTCACGAAGCCATCGATGACGTCGTGAGTAAACTCCTGCTCGAGATCGAAGACGTAGTGAGCGATGCCGAGCCTCTGGGCCACAGTGCGTGCGTCGGCTATCCCTTCCAGCCCGCAGCACGTCTTGGACGAGCCTGGGACCTCGGCGTAGCAGAAGGTTTTGATCGTGGCACCCACGACCTCGTGACCGCGCTCGACGAGGGTCGCAGCGGCCAGCGACGAGTCGACACCGCCGCTCATCGCGACCAACACTCTCTGGCGATCCACGTTCCTCTTCGACACGGTCGATGCGAATAGTGTGACGAGAACCTCGGCGTCAGTCGCCGGAGAACTCCCTGACCTGGTTCACGACCTTGGGCAACACCTCCAGAACGTAGTCTATCTCCTCCGCCCCAGTTCCCCAACCGAGGCTCAGCCGGATGGTGTTGCGGGCGAGTTCGCCCTCACGGCCCATCGCCGCGATGACGTGGGACGGTTCCACGCTGCCGGTGGTGCACGCCGAACCGGAGGAAACGCAAATTCCTTCGAGGTCGAGTGCGGTGAGCACGCCT
>JASFTI010000092.1:0-11170 GCA_050053635.1 Gemmatimonadales bacterium | reverse complement strand
AGTACTTCGTGGTCCGTGTACCCGGATATGTAAAGAATCTGCATACCGGGCCGCCTCACTGCCAGCCGTTCTGCCAACTCGCGGCCGTTCAGCTCGGGCATCACCACATCCGTTAGAAGCAAGTCGACGGAGCCATCCCAATCCTCGCTGATCGTGAGCGCCTCCGTCGCTTCGCGCGCCTCTAATACCGTGTAGCCAACGTCTTCCAGAATGCGCCTCGCCAGTCGACGAACGGAATCCTCGTCCTCCGCCAGCAAGACTGTTTCCTTGCCCGAGGGCGATGAGCCTTCGGCCATCGCCGCGTCGGCATCGCTACGTCTGCCATCGGCGCATGGGAAATAGATCTTGAACGTGCTGCCCTGACCCGGTTCACTGTCCGCCCAGATGAAGCCGCCGCTCTGCTTGACGATCCCGTAGACCATACTCAACCCGAGACCCGTACCCCTACTCTTCGTCGTGAAGAACGGCTCGAAGATTTGGCGCTGCGTCTCGGCATCCATGCCGGCGCCGCTGTCGCGCACGGCAAGCATCACGTAACGACCGGGGGGCATGGGGAAGTGCTTCTTGGCGAAGCTGTCGTCTACTTCCGCGTTAACCGTCTCGATCGAGAGTTCCCCACCTTCGGGCATCGCGTCGCGGGCGTTGACTGCCAGGTTCATGACGATTTGTTCCAGCTGTCCTGGATCGGCCTCCACCTCCCACAGATCGGGCTCCAGCACTGTCGCCAGGTCGATGTCCTCGCCGATCAGTCGCCGAAGCATCCTCTCCAACGTCACCACCACCGAATTCAGGCTTAACACCCTTGGCTTCAAGACCTGCTTGCGGCTGAAGGCTAGCAACTGGCGAGTCAGCGTCGCAGCCCGCTGGGCAGCGTCGCGGATCTCCATGAGCTCCTGGCGCCGCGGGTCTTCCGGGCCCAGTTCACCCGCCAGCATCTCGCTGTTCGACAGGATGACGGTAAGGACATTGTTGAAGTCGTGAGCCACACCGCCGGCTAGCCGTCCAATCGCCTCCATCTTCTGCGACTGGCGCAATTGGGTCTCGAGGTGCCTGCGCTCGACCAGGTCGATGGCGGTACCGACGATGCAGCGGCGGCCGTCCAGAACGACGAGCTCGCCGGTGAAGACATAGGGGGTTCTGGTGCCATCCCTCGCGACGAGATCGACCTCCGCCGTGGTTTTACCCTTCTGGACGGTTTCCTGTATGCTCTCTTCTACCGTACGCCGGTCCTCGCCGACAAAAAAGTCAAGCGGACTCATCTCAGCGATCTGCTTCGCCGAATAGCCGGTCAGGTGTTCGAGGTTGCGATTCCAGCGCAGAAATTGTCCCTGGTTATCGAGTAGGAAGAAGAGACCAGGTAGGCTGCCCGTTGCGGCCTCGGAGAAGTCACGCTCCCTGCGCAAGGTTTCTCCAGCCTGCTTCTGTTCGCTGATGTCGCGGATGGCGCCCTTGTAGCCCACATGCTCACCTTGTTCGTCGTACTGGAGCGTCGAGGTGAGTAGGCAGTCCATTACCCGGCCGTCTTTTGTGACGAGCTTCACCTCGAAATCGCGAACCGCTCCGTAGCGCTCGATCTGCTCGCGGAAAGCACGGCGATCGGCCGGATCGAGGTAGAGCGCGTTGGCGTCTAGTTGCGCCATCTCCTCACTAGTGTACCCGAACAACGACAGCATTGACTGGTTGAAATCGATCAGTTCACCCTCTTTCGTGCTCACATAAAGGGCGTCCCTCGATTCCTCGAACAGTGTTCGATACTTACGCTCGCTCTCCTTCAATGCATCTTCCGCTAGCTTGGCCGCCGTCACATCGAAGGCCACCCCGATCGCGCCGCTGACCGCGCCGCTCTCGTCGCGAAACGGCTCGACATGGCACTGATACCTCCTGTCCTCCCAGCTGAATTCGTAGCCCGACTCCTGCCCTTCGAGGGCCTGACGATGAGCGGCGATCGGCAAGAGATCGGGGTCATCGGTACTGAAGTACTCGAACAGGGTCATCCCCACGACCTGGTTGGGCTGGAGTCCGAGAGCGGGGAGCGCCGCGCCCAGCGAGGACGTGAATCGCAATTGCTTGTCCACCGTCCAGAGGATTCCTGGCATCTGGTCGAGCAAGGTTCGCAGGAGTTGCGCCTCGACGTCCGGAGACGTTTGGGGGGTGCTCCCGTGGTCGGTCATCTCACCTTGAGGGTTGGCTGCCCCGGCGGCCCGGTCGTCGGGCGCCGGTCCGGGAACGGGCGGCAGGTCGTAGCGGGGGATGCCCGAGATCCTTCCAGACTCGAGCAAATATGCAGCGGCGGCTCGCCGCAGGCAAATCGGGCGGTAATCTTTGCACCGTCTGGGGCATTCGTTGCGGTCCCTCACGCTGCCCTGTCACTTCGGGTGACGTGCGTAAACTTTTTCAAGAAAAGTGAGTACGGTGACCACTTCAACCTCCACATCAGCAGGCGCGCCTCTTGCGTTGGAAGGCCCCGGTCCAAGAAGTCCAGAACCCCGCATCGAGAAGCAACCCTTACCCGCTGAGGGCCAGCTATATGGTGGAAGCCCGACTGTGCTCCACCCGCCACGCGGCCGCTGGCAGGCGGCCCTAGAGGAGGCGTCGGACGATGCAGACGGATTACTGGATCAGGGCCGGACGGATCTACGGGCCGGCTGGGTTTACCGGGTACGTCATCGATAACGGCCACAGGATCATAGGTCGACGTGGCTACACCCGGCACTGGATCTACCAGCAGACCATCTACTCGAGCGGCGTCGGAAACACCGGTTTTCGTATTCAGGAGAACCGAATTCATGGGCCGCAAGCGGATCCGCCGTGGGAGCGGCCCGTCCACTGATTCGGATCAGGGCGTCCACGCTACTTGCCAACCTGTAGCACTCCTGTAACATTCCCGCGGCCGTTGTACACTCCGTCGCAGCTCTGCTCCAGGCGCACTCGCCCTCGAGTGGCGAGTTGGGAGAGATGGCACCGCCGATCCCGAAGATTCGTCCGACTCTATCAACCCACCCCGTCATCCGCGCCGTTGGGGTCGCCGCCCTGCTATTCGTGTTTCTAATGGGGGTGAAGGGCCTGGGCGACGCCTTCGACGCACTGGGTGGCGGTCTGATCGATTCCTTCTTTGCCGCGACCCGCAATCCGTTCATGGGGCTGATGGTGGGCATCCTAGCGACGACGCTGGTACAGAGCTCTTCGGTCACCACCGCGATGATCGTCGGGTTCGTGGGGGCGTCAGTGAACCCGCTGCCTATCGCTAATGCTGTCCCCATGGTGATGGGCGCCAACATCGGGACGACCGTGACGAACACGATCGTCTCGATGGCGCACATGGGGCGCAAGCAGGAGTTCTATCGCGCCTTCTCGGTGGCGACCTGCCACGATTTCTTCAACTACCTGGCCGTGCTCATCCTGCTGCCCCTCGAGATGGCGACCGGGTACCTGCAGCGTATGGCGATGGCGATCTCGTCGACCCTCACCGGCCTCGGAGGGATGGAGTACGACAGCCCGATCAAAGGCGCGCTGAAGGCCGCGCTGACGCCGATCAAGGGCGCAATAAGCGCCGTTACCGACTCGGAGCGAATCCAGGCCGTTATTCTCATTCTGGTCTCTGCTGCATTGATCTACGTCGCCCTCATGCTTCTGGTCCGGGTGATGCGGAGCGCTATGCGGTCGCGGGTCGAGGTGATCGTTTCGCGTGGCCTGCACAAGGCGCCAGCCATCGGCATTCTCGTCGGTATCTTGGTCACTACCATGGTGCAGTCCAGCTCGATCACGACCTCGCTGCTGGTACCGCTGGCCGGCGCCGGAATTATTACACTGGTACAGGCCTTTCCGATTACGATCGGCGCGAACATCGGGACAACGGTAACGGCGCTGCTCGCGGCGCTGGCGGCAACCGGGCCCAACGCCCGCTTGGGGATCACTATCGCGCTCGTCCATTTGCTGTTCAACATAAGCGCCACGCTCTTGATCTACCCTACAGCGAGAGTCCGCAACATCCCGCTCACCGCGGCACGGCGACTCGCCGCGGTCGCTATCCGCTCACGTCGTTGGGCGTTTCTGTACGTTGTTCTCCTGTTCTACGGGGTCCCTGCCCTTTTCGCGGTCCTAAACAGGTTTCTGGGGTAGCGCTGGAGGTATACCATGCTTCGTGAACTGCTTGCCATCTTCCGCTCGGACGAACCGCTCCACAAGATGGGGGAAAATTTCGCCGAGATGCTGAAGTTGACGTACCAGATGACGGTGAAGGCGGGTGACCTGTACTTCGCGGAATCGGTCAAGCCTGATGAGCAAACAAAGATCTACAAGACGGACGTTGAGGTGAACAAGCTGGAACGGACGATCCGCAGGCAAGTCATAGCCCATCTCTCACTGCGGGGTACATCGCCTTCACTCCCGTACTGCCTGCTGTTGATGAGCCTGGTGAAGGACGTGGAGCGCATCGGGGACTACGCCAAGAACCTCGCTGAGATCAAGGAGTACCATCCCGACCCGCTGCCGGACGACGAAGCCCTGGCGCAGCTGCGCGAGATACGGGCTGCGGTCGAGACATCGTTCGCCGAGACCGCTGAGGTCTTCGAGACCTCCGATCGCGAGCGTGCCCTAGCCATGACTCGTGAAGGAAGGGAGCTGACCCATCGCTGCGATGCCCTGGTGGAGCAGGTGGCCCGCAGCGAGTACAAGGCACGCACCGCGGTGGCACTGGCAATGGGTGCGAGGTTCTACAAGCGCACAGCGGCTCACGTACTCAACGTGCTGTCGAGCGTCGTGATGCCGCTCCATAAGCTCGACTACTACGACGAAGACGAGATCGACGTAGATGAGGAGAATAACGAGTAGCTGGGCATACGGTCGGCGGCACTCGCCTCCATAGTCGAGGCCGGCGGGCCCAACGGGCTCGCCGGCCTCTTCTCAGATGCGTGCCTCGTGAAAGCCCGCTACTGTCCCCGTTCGAACACCTCGTCAATTCCGATGATCGTAATGTTGTCTTCCGTCACGGGTATCGGGAAGCTGGCGATCAGTTCGTCCTCGGCCATGTGCTCGGCCGACCTCTCACCGGCATAGGTGATCGGCGTGGCGACACCGCTGAGCAATTTCGCCTTCATCGCCTCGGCGTCCCGGGTGATGAAGACGATGTACATGTTATCGTACTGAAGGTGGTCGCCGATCGACTCGTTCACGCCCTCCAGTGACAACGCCGCGAGCCCCGGCCTTATCGACTCCAAATAGCCGTCGCCGCCGATCCCATAGAAGGCGTCGTCAAGCGCGTAAGCGAGCCGGCGGCTGATCGTCGAGCCCCAGTTGATGCTGTAGTTGCCTAGGAACTGCTGCGTCGTCGCCAGCGTCTCCTCGGTCATCCCGTTATCGACGATCAACTTGAGTTCGCGAAGCGCCGCCCGCGTAGCGAACAGCGTCCGATCGTGCAGGTTGCCGGGCGCTGTCATCGAGATCGGTCGAATCCAGATCTCGAACAGGTGGTGGCGGCGCGCGCAGTTGATGGGTGGTTGCTGCGTCGTGTAGCCCAAGGGGAAGGCCTCGATGTAGCTGTAGTCGCCGTAGTTCATCCCGCGCTCTTCGCGGATCACCTGGTACAGGTGGCTGAACGAGTTACGGTGCTCACCAAACCAGGAGTTCATGGCCATCATGCCATGGAATTCGGGGTCTCCGCGCAGCAGCGATATGGGAAAGCCGATCGAAATGGGCGTCGCGTCGGTCGGCTTCTCGACGATCAAGACCTCTATGCCCTCCGGCATCCGCGGCGCCGGCGGCGCCATGACCGAAACAGGTCCCTGCGCCAAGCTGTTGAAGTCATCGCGAACTCGATCGATGAATCCCTCCGGATAACCACCTCCGATACCTACGACGATGTTGTTGTGAACGTAGTATTGCGAGTAGAAGTCCTTGATATCGTCGAGAGTGATCGACTCAACGGACTCCACGTAGCCCTCTTCGGGGTGCTCGTACGGCGTTCCCGCATAGGCCATGCTGAACAGCAGTTCCTTCGACAGTTCCTCGTCACGACCGTAACGGCGCGTCCGCTCCAAGAAGTTCATCGTCTGGCTCTTCACCCGCTCGAAGTCCTCGTCCTTGAAGGCGGGTGCCAACAGGTGGTTCTTGAAGAGCTCGTAGTATTCGTCCAGGTTATCACGGTGGATACGGCCCCTGAAGACCGTCATCTCCTTGTCGACGTTATAGCCGTATCCGGCGGCCATCGGGTAGAGCTTCTCGAGAATCGCGTCGTAGCTGTCCACCGTGGTGGACCCGTCCGACAGCAAATTCGCCGTCAATGCCGCGATGCCCTCTTTCCCGGCCGGGTCGTTTTGCGACCCGACCTGCACCCAGATGTTGAACGCGATGAAAGGTGATTCGGGCTCGGGTAGAGCGATCGTGTCATCCGGAGCTGCCTCACAGCCTCCCAGGATGAGGAGGCACACCGGTAGCAATGCTAGCTTTTTCATCATTCCCCCTCCGCCTGGACCATCGTCACCACGGTCTTGCCGCTCTCGACGAGGTAGCGCCGCGCGGCCTCGCGGACATCCTCGCGGGTGACGGAATCGAGCGTGTTGTAATACTGGTCGACCGCCTCGATGCCGCCGGTGTTGATCACGTAGCGAATCATCGAGAAGGCGACGTTCTGTGCGGTCTCCAGGCCCATGAGGAAACCGTATTTCATATTGCTCTTCGTGTCGGCGAAAAGCTTCTCGTCCACCAACTCGTCCCTGAATCGCTGGACCGTCGCTTGAATCTCCTGCTCTACCGAGCCGACGTCCGCCGGATCGACGACCATCGACCTAACGGTCAGCAGCGCCGGATCTCGAGCCAGGCCGAAGTCGCCGTTCAGGGACTGCACGCGGCGTTCCTCGATGACCAGTTTCTTGTATAGGTCGGAGTTCTGTCCAAAGGCGACCTGACCGAGCACCTCGCTGGCCACGGCCAGTTTGTCAGTGGCGCTCCACGCCGGCCCCTTGTAGTTGACCGTGAGCACCGGCAGCGTGCGGCCCTGGTACTCCACCGTTTCTCGACGCGGCGCCTGTTGGGTCGGCTCGCTGGGGATCTGGGGCGGCACGTAACCCGGTTCCCAATCCGCGTAATACTGCCTTACCAGTCCCTCGGCTGCATCGACGTCGAAGTCGCCGGCGACTACCAGCACGACGTTTTCCGGTCGGTAGTAGCGCTGGTGAAACGACAGGCTGTAGTCGTAGCCCTCCGGCATCGCCCGGACGTCGGCCTCGAAACCGATTGTGGTATGCCGGTAAGTGTGGCGGTCGTAGGCCGTCTCGCGCACTTTCTCGCGCAGGAAGCCGCGCGGCGTAGTGGCGCTCTGCTGGTACTCGCCGAGAACGGCCCCAGCCTCGGTGCGGAAATCGGACTCCGAGTATTGCAGATTCATGAAGCGGTCCGACTCGAGGTCCATGATCTGCTCCAGGTACTCGTTGGAGGCGACCAGGTAGTAGACCGTCTGGTCGTTTCCGGTGAACGCGTTCCGTGCGGCACCGATCTCCGTTGTGACTTCGTCGTAGTTGGGATACTTCTCCGTGCCGCGGAACATCATGTGCTCGAAGAAGTGTGCGAAACCGGTCCGACCCGGCTCCCACTCATCTCGGCTGCCCGTACGCACCATCGACACGTAGGCGATCTGGTTCGGTGCGCCCGCCTCGATCAGGTAGGCCTTAAACCCGTTCTCCAGCTCGACCAATCGGTAGTCGAACGGGAAGATGTCCTCCCCTTGCTGAGCCAAGGCAGGCGTCGCCAGCGCCAGCGCCAAGGCCAATTTGATCAGCACTTTCATCGGCTATACCTCCGTCAGGACGGGGTACGAGGACCAGGCGATGCGGCAACGGCCACACCGCGGCTCTAGCGTGTGTCGCCGGCCGTCACGCGGGCTGGGGCCTGTTGTTGGAACAATGGAATCTAAGGCGGGACCGATTCTCACGCACTAGCGGTCCCGGGGTGTGGGTGCGGGACGTCAGTTCTCGAGTGGCGAAGCAAGCGCCCTTTCGATCAGCGCCTCGACCTCGCGCCCCAAGGGGTTCTGCGGATGGGTCTCGATCATCCGCTCGGCGATGGGAAGCGCCTTCGAGTACTCGCCCAGCTTCACGTAGTGATCGGCCAGTCCATAAAGGTAGTCGAGGTTATCGGGCTCTAGCTCGACGGCGGCGAGCAGAGACGCTTCCGCTTCAGCATTGCGCCCCAAGATCTGCTGCACGAGGCCCAAGTTGTAGTGTGCCCGCGAGTGCTCGGGCATCCCCGTCACCGCCCGCTCCATATGTTGCGCGGCCTCGTCGTAGCGATTCAGCTCGGCCAACAGCAGCCCAAGCGAGTAGGCTACGCCGTGCTGTTCCGGATAGGCCTCGAGAACCTCGCGCAGTAGTTGCTCGGCCTCCTGGTTTTTTCCCATCGAACTGTAGAGTACGGCAAGATTCGCCTTCGCCGGGTAGAAGAGGTCGTCGATCTCTATCGCCAGCCTATAGTGCTCCTCTGCGCGTTGAGACTCGCCAAGTCTCGAGTAAAGATTGCCCAGGTTGAAGCCGGCGAAGGAGAAATCGAGCGAGTACTCCATCGCCTCTCGGTACTCAGTCAGCGTCTCGTCCAGCGCGTCCTGCTGATAGGGCTCCAGCAGTCGGTGCGAGGTGCCGGCCAGACGAGTCGCCGCCTGCATGCGCACCGCTCGCACGGGGTCGAAGAGAAGAGGTGCGACCAGCGCGACCAGTTCCTCCGCCGCGCTGGGGGCAAAGTTCAGAACGGCTGTGTAACGGACGAGCGGTTCCTCGTCCTGCAGCGCTCGGTTGAAAGCCGCGGTACTGGCCTCTCCAGGATAGGCGCCGAGTAGTGAGAGCGCTGTGGCCCGGACGATGGCCGGGTAGAGCTCGTCCTGCGCGAGCCGGATCAGATCCTCGCCCGCTTCCGGAGCTCCCTCGCGGCCGGCGGCGATAATCGTTCCGAAGTGTGGCTTCTTGGCCCTGCCGTACCACTCCTCATAGTGGTCGGCCGACCATCGCACCGACTCGTCGTCGTGGCAGCCGCTCTGACCGCAGGCGTTGGGGACCGCGATCTCCAAGGTGAGATCCGGCCGCGGCACCCGGATGCTGTGGTCGGCACGATAGTCGATCACCATGTAGGGCCGCTCGGGCATGTGGCACTTCACGCATAACGCGCCATCACTCGGCCTCCCCTCGTGGACCTGCTTGTGGAAGTGGTGCTCGTAACTGTCGTAAGTGTCCGCTCTGTGACACTGCAGGCAGAGGTCGTTCCCTTCCCTCGAAAGTCGCAGGCTGTGAGCATCGTGGCAGTCGCCGCACCGTACATCGTTCCTGAACATCTTGCTCTGGACGAACGAGCCGTAGACGTACACCTCCTCGAGAATTTGACCGTCGGCAAAGTACAGCCCTTCCGAGAGTAGCGCCGGGACCTGGCTGTCTAGGATGTCGGTGCGCGTGTGATCGTAGTCGCCCAGCTCGGTGCGCCGCGAATGGCACGGCGCACACAACTCTACCTGCTGTCTAGCGCTTACCTCGCCTGTCCTGATCAACAGCTCGTAGTTGTCCGACTCGGGCCTTGCCATCGGCGGGATCTCTGCCCATTCGACGTGGCGCGAGCCCGGCCCGTGGCAGGCTTCGCAGCTCACGTCGATCTCCGACCACGTCGTCGTAAAGCTCTTCGTCGTGGGATGGTAGCCCTTCTTGAGATTGGTCGAATGACATTCGGCGCACATGCCGTTCCAGTTCTGCCCGGCTTGCGTCCAGTGCAACCAGTCGTCGTGGGCGATATGCTGATCCGGGTAGAGATAGAACCACTCGCCGCGCTCGACATCCCAGGCGATGGTGAGCGACTGGAGGCGACCGCCGGGAAAGGGGACCAGGTATTGCTGGAGCGGCTCGACCCCAAACGTGTGGGTGACTTCGTGCTCGCCCGGCTCGCCATCGGGGCCCTGGGTCCGGACGAAGTACTTGCCATCTCTTCGATAGAAGCGGGCGCGGATCTCCCCACCCTCGAACACGGCGTCGTCGAAGTCGCCCAGAACCGTGCCTTCGCTCGCCGTTGCCATCGAGTTGTCGTGGTCCGAACCGCGCCAGGCGCTGTCGGCCGCCTCGTGGCACGCGGCACAGCTCTCCCGACCCACGAACGTCGCCGCGCCGACATCGAGCCCTGGAGAGGCGGCCCGCGTCCTGCTCTCCTTGAGCGCGTAGAGCGGCACCGTCAGCACGATCACCGCCGAAGCGATGATCCCCGCCAAGCGCCACCTGTCTAGCGAATCGTTCACCGTTTCTGCTTCACCGTTCACCAACTACTGACTGCCGATCACCGATCACCGACCGCCATCGTCCGCAAATTCACGGTAGCACGACCTGCCCGTAGTCGAACGACCTGCGCTTCAACGGCCGGCTGACGTCGACCTTGACGATTCCGTTCTCAATCCGCACAGCGTAGTTGTCCAGCGCTCGTGGCGCGGGCGAGTTCAACACGTCGCCCTTGATGTCGTAGGCCGATGAATGGCAGGGACAGACGAAGCGAGCCTCATCACCGAGCCAGGGCACCGTGCAACCCAGGTGGGTGCACTCGCGGGAAAGGGCCAAGAACCCCCCGTCCTCCAGTCGCGCGAGGTGGAACTTTCCCGCCGGAAAGGCGGTGACCGAGCCAGGGGCAAAGCGCTCGACCGGTCCCGCTACCAGGATCGGCCCGGCGCCTTCGGGGGCTTTGCCGACTCGCGGGCGCAAGAAATCAGCGGCCAACCAGACGTACTCCATAAGAGCCAGGCCGCTCAGCGCCAGCCAGATCTTCCACAGGAAGCTGCGCCGCGGTGAGGAGCCCACAACTCCATCAGGCTCGCCGGTTTCCCTATCCGATTGTAGCTCCCACATCTCTTCCGTCACCTACAAAGCCCACGGCCAGACCAGCGCCATGCCCTTTCCGCGGAACCACACGCCGGTGACCGTAAGAATCACGAATGCCACTATTAGGAGAGTGAATGCCGCCTGTGTCGCCTCCGCCCGCGACGCCGAGAGCCACCGCCTAAAAGCCACGTACAGCCCAACGAGCGACACGAGCAGCAGAGCGAACGGCAGGGCGCCCGCGCGTAGCGCCGGAGGTAGACCCGGAAACCAGGTCGCGTAATCGATCCAGTACTCGTCGAGCGCGATCCAGAGCGGCGTGACCGCCAGAGCGATGGCAGCCGCTGTTG
>JASFTI010000091.1:0-11325 GCA_050053635.1 Gemmatimonadales bacterium | reverse complement strand
TCCGATCGACTGGAGCGAGCCGAATGTACGACGAGAGTTACAGCGCGATCACGGTAGACATCGATGAGTCGACCGGTGTCGCGACGATCAGCCTGAACCGGCCGGAGAAGCGGAATGCGTTGAGCTCCGAGTTGGTGGATGAGCTATCGGATGCGCTGGCGTGGGCGGACGCCGACGAGCGGGTGCGCGCCGTCCTGTTGCGGGGCGAGGGCAAGGACTTTTGTGCAGGCGCGGATCTCGAGGCGCTGTCGGAGATGATGGATTCGGGCGTGGAAGAGCAGCTCGCTGATGCGGATGCGCTGGGCGACCTATTCCTGATCCTGCGGCGGATCGAGCTGCCGGTGGTTGCGGCGGTGCACGGGCATGCTGTGGCGGGCGGCTGTGGGCTTGCCACCGCCTGTGACATCGTCTTGGCGGCCTCCGACGCGCGCCTCGGCTATCCCGAGGTGAAGATCGGCTTTCTACCCGCGATGGTGATCGCCATGCTGCTCCGCGCGGTCGGCGAGAAACGCGCGTTGGACCTGGTGGTCAGCGGCCGGATTATCGAGGCGGATACCGCGGAGCGATACGGCCTGGTCCAGCACGTCTACCCGGCCGACGAGTTCGACACGAAGAGCCGCGAGTTCGCCGAAGAGCTAGCCGGGCACAGTGCCAGTGCGGTGGCGTTATCGAAACGGCTGATCTATCAGACGGAACGGCACTCGTTCGAAGCGGCGATCCGGGCCGGCGCCGAGCTGAACGCTCTGGCCCGCTTGACGGACGACTACCGGGAGGGTGTGCGCCGCTTCCTGGAGGCGAGACGCGGTAAGGGAGGCGACTGATCCGCCTGCAGCTGAAGCTGGCCCTGATATTCGTCGGTGCGCCGCTGGCGCTGGTCGCCGATCGCGTCGGCCAGCGTTGGCTCTTCTATGTGGGGTTGGCGTTGCTGATTATTGCACTGGCGATACCGGCTCGGCCCGGTCAGACGCTGGGCCAGCGGTTGGATGGCGTCGTTCGCCATCTGCCGGGCTCGCGTTGGCTCCGCCGTTGAGGCCAGCGCTAGGGGTCGAGCGTCGTCGTCGGCATAGGATCCGACTCGGGCTCGATCCACTCGGGCAACACATCCAGTTCACCACGCGAGTGCAGCGCCGCGGCCGCCTCGGCGACTTCGGGATCGAAATGGCTGCCCGCATCCTGCCGGATAATCTCCACAGACTTATCGAAGCCGAGGCCCTTGCGGTAGGAACGGTCGGAGCTCAGAGCGTCGAGCACGTCGGCAACGGCGAGCAGTCGGCCAAGGAACGGAATGGTTTCGCCGGCGAGACCGTCAGGGTAGCCCGAGCCGTCCCACTTCTCGTGGTGATGCCGCACGCCGGGTAGAATCTCCTTGAAGCGGGGACTCTCGATGTGGCCCAGGATGTTCACCCCGTGGACCGGGTGCTTCTTGATCTCGTCGAACTCGTCCTTGGTCAGCTTGCCCGGCTTGTTGAGGATGGCTTCGGGCACGCCGACCTTGCCGACGTCGTGCAGGAGCCCGGAGAGCTTGACGACCTCGATCTCCTCCTCGACTCGGCCGAGCTCGGCAGCGATCTTGGCGGCGAAGCCCGCCACACGCTCCGAGTGGCGGTGTGTGTAGCCGTCCTTCGCGTCGATGGTCGCGACTATCGCGCGAATCGTGTCGAAGAAGAACTTCTCTAGTTGGGCGATCAACTGGGCCCGGTGGATGGCGACGCCGGCCTGGTTCCCGATCAGCGCCAGCAACTCGAGGTCGCTCTCCGCAAAAGCGCCGGTGAGACTGCGACTGTCGGCGTAAAGCACGCCGATAACGCTGTCGTCGGTTGAGACCGGCGCGCACATCACCGAGCGGATCCTCTGCTGGATGATGCTTTCACCCGCTTTGTAGCGGGCATCGGCACTGGCGTCACGGCTCAGTGAGGACGCGGCGTTCTCCAGCACGTCCTGCACCACCGTCCGGCTGACGCTGATCTCGTCCAGGTCGTCATCCTCGCCCGTGCGCGACCGCGATGCCACAATCTTGAGCTCGTCAGATCCATCACCGCGGTCTTGCAGCAAGAGGGCGGCGCGATCGGCGTTGATCGCGGCGAAGATCGAGTCGATGACGCCGTCCAGCAGTTTGTTCAGCCCCGGGGCGCTGGCCAGCATCTTGGAGACCTGATAGGCGGTGGCCAGGTTGCGCTGAGCGCGTTGCAGGTCGTCCAGGTCCTCGGGTTTCCCGGCGGTCAGCGCCTCCATGCCGGGGTACTGGGTGTCCACGACCTTGCGCACCACTGTGGTGGTGCCCTCCTCGCGATAGGCGAGCGTCGCCTCGCCGGGCGCTCGCTCGGCCGCCGTCGGCCTGGCGCGGCACTCGAGGATAGTCGGCCCCACCGCCAGCTGATCGCCGGGACCCAGCGAGCCGCGTTCCACCAGCTGGCCGTTGATGAAGCTGCCGTTCGCCGATTCCAGGTCGACCACCCGGAGCACGGCACCCACGTTCTCGATTGTGCAGTGGCGGCGCGAAACGCCCTGGTCGGGCAGGCGGATATCGCAGTCGGGAGCGCGGCCAATCGTCTTGCGATCGCCCCGCGAGACGGTGAAAACGCGCCCTACCTGCGCGCCTTCACGAACGACGAGGACTAGATCCATTCGCGCCGAGTCCTCCCCTCACTTAGCGGGCAGCCTCAGATTGGTGAGCCTTTCCTCACCGAACCTCGGGACCGTGAAGTTGGCGGTGTACACCCCGTAACGCTGGAGGTCATCCTCGCCGGGGTGCAGCTCCAGCGTATGCGGTCCGGAGGCTAAAGTGTAACCCGCGAGCGGTGTGGAGGAAACATAGGCGCCGTCGATGAACACGTCGGCCGCAGGGGCATCGCTGGCTGTGGTCACGGTGATCCAGCCGAACGGCTGAATCTCCGGCACAATCTCACGCTGCTGGCCTGGGGCGAGCGTAAAGGCCTCCCGATAGACCGTTAGCTCGAAGGCGGAGTAGGGCGGGGCGCCGACGAGCTTCAGGTTGTGCTCGCTGCGTGCCTCGACCTCCAGTTCGAGCTTCGGCACGTACCCTCTGTCCTCATTGTCTATGAACACCTTCACGTAAGGCCGCGCCTCGGGCGGCATCACGTTCACGGTGACCCTGCCCGGGTCGACCGGGACAGTCGTGGTCGGCGTGGCGGATCGCGTCTGGAAAACGATGCTGTCGGGGACCAGCCGGTTGCCCGTCGGATCCCTGATCTCGTTGCTGAGCGCCACCGTGTAGCGGGTACCGGCGCTCAGCGGAGACATCGGTCGGAGCTCTACGGTCCGTCCACCGCCGCCCGTCAGGACGTTGATCTGCAACGGTACACCTCGGGCATCGCGCAGTTGGATGGTCCCGGAGTTCACCGTCGCCGGCTCGAGCCGCTCGCTGAAGCGGAGGCTGATCGCTGCATCCGTACGGACGTTGCGGGCGTTCTTGGCCGGCGCGCTCTCCGCCAGGGTCGGCCTTTCCGTATCGGGCGGTGGCAGTCGCGTGTTGAACGGGAAAACGGCACCGGCCTGCGCCGCGCGCGCGTTCTGCTTTATCGGTGTTCCCTCCCGGCTCAGCAGTCCATCGCCGATCTGGATCTCGTAGCGCGTGTTATAGGCCAGCCGCAAACTGGGCAAGACGGTGATCCGCGCGCCTCCCTCTTTTACCTCGACCTCGGCGGGCAACACGCGCTGATTGGGGCCCAGCAGCTTCACGTTCTCCGAGCTGGCGGTCACCGGATCGACGGGTGCGCTGAACCGAATGTCGAACGCCGCCTCCTCGACATCGGCTCCGCCCTCGACGGCGGCGTAGTAGAAGCTCGTCACGTAGACGCCGCCGGAGCCGATCAGCGGCAGGTTGGCCAGGAAGGGCACCTTCTCCTCGCCGAACGTCCGGAAGCCTACCAGGTCGGTGGCGTAGGCTGCGACGGTGCCGGCCAGCAGAACCGCTGCGGTCAGCCACAGCCAGGCGCGGCTCCGCTTCTTCGGCGGCTGCGTCGTCGCCTCGTAGAGATCGGCCGGGCTGCGCTGGTCCTCTCGGGCCTCCGACTCCTGGGCCGCCGCCACCGATGGTGCCGGCGTGACCGGTGTCGGGGTCTTCTGCTCTTCGGTCTTCTGCACCGTAAGGACGACGGTGCGCTGCGTCGTACCCTCCAGCCTCGTCAGCTCGGACCTGAGGTGTTCGGCGCTCTGATAGCGATCGGCCGGGTTCTTCTGCAGGCACTTGAGGACAATGCGCTCGAGGTCCGGATCGAGCTCGGAATTCTTTTCCCGCGGCAGGGAAGGGAGTTCCTCGATGTGCTTACGGCCCAGCTCGAACCAGTCGCGGCCGGTAAAGGGCGCTTCGCCGGTGGCCATCTCGTAGAGCGTAACGCCGAGCGAGTAAATGTCGGAGCGGTGGTCGACGCGATGGCCGCGCGCCTGCTCAGGCGACATGTACTTCGGGGTCCCGACGTAGACCGTCGTGCCGGTCGCCGCCGTATAGTTCGTCGCAGCCTCGGCGATCCCGAAGTCGGTGACCACGGCGTTGCCGTGGCGATCGAACAGGATGTTGTCGGGCTTCAGGTCGCGGTGAACGATTCCGCCTTCGTGGGTGTGGGCGAATTGCAGGGCGGAGGCGACGTCCAACCCGACCTTGAGAATGGCGCCCTCCTCCATCGGCTTGCCCGGGGTCATGAGATCCTTGAGGCCGGTCTCCAGCAGGTCCATGGAGAAGAAGACTATGTCATCGTCCTTACCGGCGTAGTGGATGGCGATGACGTTGGGGTGCCGGAACTTCGCCGCCCGGTGGGCTTCGCGTCGGAAGTTCTCTTCGAAGACCTCGTCGTAAGCGAAGGCGGGCTTGAGGATCTTCAGCGCTACGTCGATGTCGAGGTTCGTGTCCCGCGCCCGGTAGACATAGGCGAAGCCACCCTCACCGAGGAACTTGTCTATCCTGTAGACCGCCACCCTACGGCCTAGAAATAGGTCCTTCTTCTTCAGAGTGGCCCCCTTGCCTTGTTTCTACGATCCGGGCCTCAAAGCCCCGAAAAAGCTTTGTGTCTCCGGGTTGTACATCCTCAGCGAGTATAGCTGACGCAGCCTCGGGATCTCGCGCTCGAGGTCGAACTCCGGCCTCACGCTGAAGATCTCGCGGAATGTGTCCTCGGCTCTATGACGGTCGCCGTAGGCGAAATAAGCGCACGCCAGCACCTGCCGCCCGACCACGACCTGCTCGCTGTGCAGTCCGCCCTCGGCCAGCAGGTTCTCGAAGAACGCGACCACTCGCCCGTAGTCCGCCTCTCTCCAGTACTGGAAGCCGGGTCCCAGCATCTGGCGCGTCGAAAAGACGATCACCGAGTCGGCGTACTGGTTCTTCAGGTACTCGATGCTCTCCGGTATCGACTGCCAATAGAGGCGCAGGTAATCGAGCGCATCTTCCGAGTAGCCCGCATCGCGCACGCCGCGATAGACTCGGAACGACTGGTCCACAACCGACGGGTCTTCGTAGTACTCCGGGCGCGGACCCTGGCCGACCAGCGCCAGGACATGCTGGCTCGCAGAGCGCGGGTCGCCGAGCCGCATGAAGGCTTCCGCCGTGATGAAGTGGAACTGTATCCTCTGCTCCCGGGGCATGGCTTCAACGTGAATCGCCGCCTTCTGCGCCCACTCGACCGTCGAGCGGAAGTCGCCTTGTGCGTAGCTGCTGGCGACGGCGATAAACAGCAGCCGACCGTGCACCTCGCTGCTGGCCTCGATCACGCCACTCTCGATCAGTCGGTCCGCTTCGCTGACGTCCTCCAACGCCGTTGCGTAGTCCTGTTCCGCGTAGGCTCGGTTGGCCGCGAAGTAGGCTAACGGCAACGGCTGTGACGCGCGGCCGCGGACGCCGGTGATGAACACGGGAGCCACCCGCACGTAGCGGGGCGGCCGGTCCGGAAGATTCTCGGCCGTGACCTGGAAAGGCGAAGCGTCGGCGATGAACAGGCCGCTGAAAGGCCCAGTGGGTGCGTCGGCGCCCTGGATCTCGTACCCGCGGACGAAGCCCGAGGGACCGGCCTGCCAGCTCAACACCGCCGCGCCGGGCTGGAACTCCACATCGAAGCCGGCCAGCGGTGGAAACTTCACATCCCAGCGATAGATCGCCGTCCGCTTCGAGCCTTCGTCGCTGATGTAGATGTTCCCGTCGCGGTCGACGTTGAGCGCCGTCGGACGATCGAGGGCACGTTCGGCGCCCAGCTGGATCAGCACGCCCGTGAGACCGGCCCTGACGATTGTGACGCGGTGCGTTTCGCGGTCGAGTGCGAAGAGATTGCCCGCCTGGTCGAAGGTAATCGCGCTGACAGGGCCGGGCAGAAAATCTCCCGGCAGAGGCTCGAACGTCTGCTCGGGCGCGTTGAGTCGGGCGACCCGTAGGCCACTCTCGTTCCAGACGAAAATCTGGCCGTTCGGGTCGATCGCCACGCCCACCGGTCTGATGAAGCTGAAGCTGGCGACGAGACTTGCCAGGTCGGGGCTGAAGATCTTGACCTGGTTGTTGCCGGTATCGGCGATGACGATGCGGCCATCCGGAAGGACGCCGACACCTTCCGGGTCTCGCAGCCTGCGATCGTCCTGGTAGTTGTCGCCGTATGTGCCCGTCAGCCGTCCGCTCTCCAGGTCGAAGACGGCGAAACGATTGCGGCGCGAGTCGGCAGCGATGACCGAGGTATCCGTGATCACGGCTTGTTCGACCCGGCCGATTTCGCCGCTGAACAGTCGCGACCCGCCATCCGGGTCGGGCCTGTACAGGTTCACGCTATCGCCGTAGACCGTGGCGTGCAGCTGAGCCATTGCCGTGTGCATGGTGAGGCCACGGCCCTCGGTCTCCACCAGAAACCGCGGAGTCCCGTCGGGTCCGTACCCGATGTCGAGCAGCGGTGAGGCGAGGCTGCTCGGCACCTGACTGACCCGGATCGGGAAGTCCAGCGCGACTCGTTGCGGCAACCCCTCTTCGGTCGTCAGGCGAATCCTCTCCACTTTGCGCAGCCTGCCGTCGAGGATCAGCAGCTCGTCGTCGCCGGCGAAGGCGATGTCTACCGGCTCGCGGAACGACCCACGCCCCGTACCGATGCCCCCGTACAACAGGTCCGTGGGCCCGATCACCTGGTCGCCGTTGGCCCGGTACAGGCGTCCGGCCTCCTCGTCGAGGACCACGACACTGCCCAGCTCGTTCACCGCCGTGGCGATCGGCTCCTCGAACTGGGCGCCGCGGAAGGTCACCGAGCCGGCCAGGCCGCGCGGCGTCGCTCCGACCCAGGGCACCTGGGTGAACGGTGGCAAGGCGAAGATATGGTTGGGCGTGCGTCCGTCGGCGACGAATATCCGGCCGTCGTTCCCCACCGCCAAGGACATCGGATCTTCCAGCGTCGTCCGCAGGTCGACGGCGCGGACGAAGAGACCGTCCTGGCTGAATATCTGGACGCCCTTCCTGTCGGCGTCGAGCACGTAGACGTGTCCGCTGGGACCGAGAGCTAGGTCGACCGGGTCGGATAGCTGGCCGCCTCGATTGCCGTTGCCGCCGATGAAGCGCAAGCGTTGGCCGCCGGGACCGAACACGTAGACGCCCTTCTGATCGTCATCGAGGACGTAGGACTCACCTTCCGCGGTGATCCCGATCGCCAGGGGCTCGTCCAGCTCGGCGCCGTAGCTCCGGCGGTAGACGCCGCTCGAGTCGAAAACGAAGACCAGCCCGCGGCCGTCGGCGATGTGGACGGTCCGGTCGTGGCCGAACGCCAGCGCGACGGGCTCGTCCGGCGCGCCGGGCTGCCCCTTGCCGGGCAGCTGGAACGAGCCCTCCCGGACGTAAGCGGCCTTGGGAACGACCTGGGCGGGGCCCGTCCCGGGGAAGAACACGATGGACGAGAGAACGACGGCCCAGATTGTCGAGCCTCTCGAGCGAGGTCGGTCGGTGCAGAGAAGGCGGTTCAGTTGCACGGCGGCGTAGGCTCCAATCTGAGGTTCACGAGCGGTCGATCGCCTTCCTGAAAGACGAACCTCGAGAACCCGGTCATGATTTCATCTCCGTGCTCGAGTCGCACCGGCGCTTGCAGTGGCGACCCATGCAAGATCGTTCCGTTGGTGCTCTCCAGGTCCTCGATCCACCAGGCCTCGTCGTTCTTGTGGATCCGGCAGTGATGTCGGGACACGGAACGATCGGGGAACTGGACGTCGTTGTCCGTGGCGCGGCCGATCGCGACATCCGGTCTATCGATACGGAACACCTTTCCACGGTGGACGCCAGCCACGACCCAGAGGCGGCCGATCGCCCCGTCTCCATGATCATCGGTGAACCGGAAGACGAGGCCGGCCAGCCCGATAAGGTCCCCGTCCGTCAGCGTACGGCGCTCGCCCCGCTGCAGCTCCGAGCCGTTGAGCGTCGTCGGGGCGTCCTGCGCCGTCACCTCGAGGACGTAGCGCGCATTATCGCGCTCTATGCGGACGTGATGGGCGGCGACCCGCGAATCGCGGATCCTTAGCGTGTTGGCGTTGGCACGGCCGACCGACATCACCGGTGCCCGCAGAGGATACACCCGGTTCCGCTCCGCGTAGAACTGCCCGATGAGCGCTGCGCCGTTGGACTGTGCGCCCAGTGCTCCTACTCCTGTGCGGGGAAGGTCAGTATAGCCGTACGCCCCACAATGTTACGGACTTCGTACACGGACTGTCAATTACGCCACGGTCCCGTCGCTCGGGCGGGTCTCCGGCGCCCCCAGGGCGCCGTCTCGAGGGGGGCGGCGGCCGGCTCGGGCCCACCGGGCAAGGCCGTTTCTTCCTACACCCGTTAGTCTTGCAGGTGCCATGGTCTTGGTGCGTCGCTGGACGGTACGGCAGTGCGTCGGTAATGGCCAATCACCAATTGGGAGCTGGAAATTACCGACACACCGACGCACCGACGCACCGGTCAACGGCGGATCGGATGCTCCTTCTGCCGCACGATCGTCGGCTGCGCGCCTTGTTGTCGGGCCAGCTCGAGGAACCGTTGTTCCTGATCCACGCTCGGGAAAACCTCCGCCGTCGCGACCAGATCCCGAGCGCTCACCCGGAGCACCAGCACGGCGAATCCGGCCAGCACCTCGGGCAGCGTGAAGTTGCAGTGACCGTGGCGGAACGCCGGTAGGCTGGTGAGCTGTAGGCGACTGCCGGTCTTCCAGGTCTTCAGATTGTAGAGTGGCTCGTGCCAGTAGGGCACGATCGGGTCGGCCGTGGTGTGGAGCGTCACCGCCGGCCGCCGCAGCCCACCCGTCGTCTCGAAGGCGGCCAGGGTGCCCAGCGCCGCTCGGTCGGCTCTGTAGCGCCTAATGAAGATGTTCAGCAGAAAGTCGTTGTCCGATCCGGTGTAGATGCGATACCGGTTGTCGTAAGGGTTACCGCCCAACCTGCTCCGTGCGTCGTTGGTCGCGAAGAAGCTGTACCACAGCAAGTCGGTCACGGTCTCCGCTACCGAGGCCGGATCGCTCGGGTCTTCCACGGGAACCCGCGTGACGCGCAGCAGTTGCTCCGCCGCGCGCGGGTTGGCCGCGAGCGCGTTCTCGATCTCGAGCTTGCGTTTCTTCCACTCCTCAAGGGTGACGAGACCTGGGGGGATCGAGATCGCGTCTCCCGGCATGACACCTCGGAAGAAGTAGTCGAAGACGGCCCGGAAGTCGCCGAAGTGGTTGATCTGTCTCCGGAACCTGCCGATCGGCCCGCAGGTCGCCAAGCCGCCGTCGAACTCTGTGGACGCTTCCTCGATGGCCAGCACCGTGCTCAGTCCGCCCTCCGAGGCGCCGACGAGATACGCGTGAACGGGCTCGACTCCGTAATCCTCCCGCACTCGGCCTGGCAGGTCCTCCAGGTCCGCCACGGCGTCCACGGCCACCAGGCCGTTGTCGCTGTAGCTCGTGGTGGCGAACGCGTAGCCGAGGCCGTTGACGATCTCCCAGATCGGCTGCCCGTCGACTTCGTCGTCGGGGATCGCGATGTCTTCGACGGGGTTCGCGTAGCCGTGCGCCCAAACCACGAGATCGCCGTTCCACTCGGCGGGGAAACAGACCTGGTAGAGGGCGCCGCTCTCCTGCACACCGTCGACGCAGCCGGGGTCCGGCGCGACCGTCAGCCCGGCCGCGTCGCCGGACGTCGGTGCACGCGAACGATCCGCCGGCTCGGTCGGTGGCTCGACGCAGGCCGCCGCCGCCACCGCCAGTGCGCCGACGATCGCGATTGCCGCGATCCTCTGCGACGAGGATCGACGCGCGTTTGTGCTCATCGCTCTCGCTCCTTCCCGCTGTTCCCTGCTGGGTCGGGGCTACCTCCATCATGCTGCATCGGTTTCCGCCCGGCAACGAGGCCCGTGTTCTGGGGGTGCGCTATTCGGAGGCTGAGGTACGTCTTAACTTATCCGGCACACATCCCAAGATCCTGACATGTGGACCCCGGTCCCGTCGCGATTCACCTGGGAGGTTCAGATGCGTTTCGCGCCGCGTCTCACAAGCACATTGTCTCTGCTCGTCCTCGCCGCCGTATCGGCCTGCAAACCCGGCCCCGGTGACCCCGGGAAGCTGGAGGAGATGGCAGAGGAGTCCCTCGCGCAGATCGAGGGCACGATCACGCTCCCCGGCCTCGAGCAGGAGGTCGAGGTCCTGCGCGACCGCTGGGGCGTGCCGCACATCTATGCGCAGACGGTGGACGACCTCTTTTTCGCCCAGGGCTTCGTCGCGGCGCAGGACCGGCTGTGGCAGCTGGAGATGTGGCGGCGCGTCGGCGAAGGGCGAGTCGCCGAGATCGTTGGGCCGCAGGCGTTCGAGCGCGACCGCGTGGCCCGGCTCCTCCGCTACCGCGGCGACATGGAGGCCGAGTGGACCAGCTACCACCCGGACGGCGAGCGGATCATCACGTCGTTCGTCGGGGGCGTGAACGCGTTCATCGAGCACAGCCGCGATAACCCGCCCGTCGAGTTCAAGCTGACCGGCATCGAGCCGCAGCCCTGGTCCGCCGAGGTGCCGCTGCTGCGCATGGCCGGCCTGCCGATGACCGACAACGCGCTCGGCGAGCTGCGGCTCGCCCTGCGCGCCGGGCGGCTGGGGATCGAGGAGGCGAACCGACTCGACGCGCCCGACCCGTGGCAGGAGCTCCGGGTGCCCGAAGGCCTCGACGTCTCGGCCCTCCCGGACACGGTGCGCGATATCGTTGCGGCGGCCTACGCCGGGATGCCCCGACCGCCACTCCTCGAGCGCTACCGGTCGGCTGCTACGGCGGCGCCTGCGGGCGCGGGCTCCGATGGCAGCAACAACTGGGTCGTGGCCGGCTCGCTGACGGCCACCGGCGCGCCCATGCTCGCCAATG
>JASFTI010000090.1:0-11386 GCA_050053635.1 Gemmatimonadales bacterium | reverse complement strand
GGTCCCGTCGGCGGACCTCCGCCGGCGCCCAGCGGCCTGGACCCGAGCGGCGATACGACGATCACGACGAGCTCTGTGACGCTGAGGGTCGTACCAATCTCGGATGCCACGCAGTACGACTTCGAGATCGAGTATCTGAACGGATCGACGTGGACGTATTACCACACTTACTCGCGTGCCGAACCATCACAAACGTTCTGGCCCGTCTACGATGATACGCCCTACCGCTGGCGCGCCCGCGCTCAGAACGAGCACGGCTGGGGACCGTGGTCGGGCTGGGGGACGTTCAATTTCGGGGATGTCGGATCGAGCTCTCCGCCGCCCGCTCCCACGGGACTGAACCCGACCAACGATGAGACGATCATGACGAGCTCCGTGACGCTGACGGTCGATCCGATCTCTGGCGCCACGGGCTACGACTTCGAGATCGAGTACATGAGCGCCGGTACCTGGAACCGCTACTACACCTACAGCGGCACCGAACCGTCGCGCACGTTCTGGCCCGTTTACCACGATACGCCTTACCGTTGGCGGGCCCGCGCCCAGAACGAGTACGGTTGGGGGCCGTGGTCGGGTTGGGCCACGTTCAACTTCGGTGACGTTGGCTCGACCTCGCCGCCGCCCGCTCCGACGGGGCTGAGCCCGAGTAACGGTCAGACGGTCACGACGAGCTCGGTAACGCTGACGGTCGACCCGATCTCGGACGCGACTCAGTACGAGTTCCGGATCGAGTACCTGAGCGGCGGGGCGTGGACTTACTACTACACTTACTCCGGGGCTGCACCGTCTCGGACGTTCTGGCCCGCCGTCCACAATACTAGCTACCGCTTTCAGGTACGCGCCCAGAACGAGCACGGATGGGGGCCATGGTCGGGTTGGGCCACGTTCAGCTTCCGACCCTAGCCGGCCTGGCGCCGTCGGTTACGGCCAGCCAGCAGCAGCGGGGCGAGTGTCAGGTCGGCGAGCCAGGCCACGACCACGGCCAGGGCGGTGAGCGTGCCCAGCCTGGCGGTTGCGGGGAACGACGAGAGTGCCAGCGAGCCGAAGCCGACGACGGCGGCGAGGGAGGTCACGCTCACTGGGGCGCCGATGCAGCGCACGGCGCGTGCGGCGCGGAACCGCCGATTGCCGGGTGAGCGGGGCGCGCCGGCCCAGGCGAGCTGGAGCGTATCGTCGACCGAGATCCCGAGCACGAGAGAGATGACGACGACGGTATTGAAGTCGAGGGCGATCCCACCATAACCCATCGCCGCGGCGACGGCGAGCGGGGCGACGATGTTGGGGAGGAAGAGAAGCATGCCGCGCCGCCAGGAACGTGTCACCACGACGAACGCCACGGCGACGACCAGCAGCAACACCACCAGGCTTTTGACCTGACTTTCGACCAGACTCTGCAAGAGCGGTAACCCCGCCGGGAGCGGCCCGGTGACTCGGAGTCGCACGGCCGAGTCGCTGTGCGCCAGGGCCAGCGAATCGAGATAGGCGATCAGCTGTTTGGATTCGGCCGTCGCCAGCAGCGGCACGCTGAAGACGGCTCGCGTCCTACTGGCCTCGCTGCCTTGGAACCACGATTCGATCGTCCGGCCGATCGGCCAGCTGGCGGTGGACGGCGTGAAGACGGGCCCGACCCGGCCGCTCTGGCGCACCGCCGCGGCGTACTCGGCCAGCCGGGCCTCGACGCGCGGATTGCGGTAGGTCTCCCCCGCTGTTTCGGCGATCACGTACATAGGCAAACTGCCGCCCATCACGCGATCGAGGGTTCGGTGCGCGATCATCGTCGGATGGCGGGAAGGGAAGAAGCCGAGATAGTTGTTCGGTTCGATGCGCACTCGGCTCGCGCCGCTGATCCCCACGGCCGCGACGGCGAGCCAGATGGCAGCGGTCCACAGCGGATGACGTGCGGCGAGCCGGAAGAGACGCAATGGCACTCGGTGCCAGACCGCTCTGCTGAGCGAGCTCGTGACCGAGCACGCGGTCAAGTGTGGGACGAGCGTGACTGCCGCCAGATAGCCCAGAGCTACACCGGCGCTCGACGCGACTGCGTACGACCGAAGCGCGGGGATCGGCGACAGCACGAAGCTCAACAGTGCGACCACCGTGGTGAACAGGGCCAGGCGCAACGGCATGCCGATCTCCCGCTTCGCGCGCGCCGTACTCGCGGTCCGGGCGATAGCAGCTTCCATATGGATGCCGTATGCCAGGCCGACGATGATCGTGATGGGGAAGCAAACCACAGTGGCGGTGGAGACCGGCGTTCCGGTGACGGCGAGCCAACCGGCCACAGCGATCGCGGCTGCGGCGACGCCCACGACAGGTCCGACCACGCGCCGGCGCAGCTGCACTCCCAACACCAGCGCCATGGCCAGGAGCGCCAACGGGCCCGCTTTCATCGCGTCGCGACGGAGCAACTTGTTCAATTCGACATCGGCAACGGTCTTGCCGGCCAGGTGAAGTGTGCTGTTGGGCGGCAGCAGCGCCGGCGCCTGCCCACGGATCCGCCCGAGCAGCGCGACTTGGGCGTCGAGCGATTCCGAGGGGGGCAGTGAACGGAGCGTGACGTAGATGAGCACGAAGCGGTGCCGGGGATTGTAGATGGCCGTCGCGAGATCGAGCGTTTCGCGGGGAACACCTTCCGCCACGAAAACCGCATGCTCGATCCGCTTCACCACCGTGGGCCCGAGCACGCTGGCGACCTCGGGCTGCGCGGCGAGCCAAGCCTCGAGTGGCTCGAGCGCCTCGAGGGCCGGCGCTGGCGATCCCACCTCGACCCCGACGAGCACGAGCCCGGCTTCGCCGAACTGGTCGCGCGTGGAGCGCCAGAGCTCCGCCTCTGGCGAAGGCCGGCTCGTACGCCAGTGACTGGGCGGGTTCGCGACCCTTAGCGTAAGCGCCGCCACGCTGCCGCAGACGAGCACGGCGGCACACCAGATCAGCACGGCAGGTTTTGGAAGGCGAATCTTCATGGCTCTTTGAAGACGCGCCGCTGCGTAAAGGCGTGCGTGGGGAACATGACACCGCGCGCCGCGCGCAGTAGCGCTTGGCCCACCCGGTTATTGCACTTGAGGTAGAGGAACCGGGGGAACGTGTCGGCTCCGTGCCGGCGCTTCAGATCGTAGGAGGTCTGACCCAACTCCAACCGCGCCGCGCCACTGCGGATGGCATCGGCAACGACCTCTGTGACCAGGTTGAGGTAAGCGTGACATTGGCGGTTCTGCGCGTAATCGATGCCCGCCAAGAGGAAGGTTGCCTCGGTCGGCCCGTAGAGCATCACCGCAGCGGCGATTAGCTCGCCGCGCTGTTCGATCAGGATCGCTCGCGATTGCGATCCCAGGTCCGCATTGAGCCGCTCGAAGAACGCGAGATTGAGGTGCTCGAGCTGGAACTCGGCGCGATCCATCACCTGCTCGTAGAGTTGGAAGATCCGAGGGCACTGTGGGCCGAAATCGTCGACGGCGCGGACGGAGAGGTTCAGCCGCCGGCGCGCGCGGAGACTCGCCAGGACCTGGCGGCGATAACCGGCGCGCATCGCGCGCAGGTACGCCTCGAAGCTGGGCCACCTGAGCGGCAGAGTACAGAACGGCAAGCTGGGCGCTCTGAAATATCCTTGTTGCGCGAGTGAGTCGAGGGAATCGACCTCCGCGGGATCGAACTCCTTGAAGCAGAGTACGCGGGCGTCGCATTCATCGGCCCAACGTTCGAGCTCGCCGGCGACGAGCTCCGCAATCGCCGCCGCCGGTGCCCCGCGACGGAACCGCAGCAACGAGCGGCCGAACGATACGGGCAGGCCGCAGAAGGCGACCCGTACCCTGGCGAACGACGGCAGGAAGCGGCGGACGAATCGGGTCGCCAGTCGAGCGGCACGCCCGGCGAGCAGATCGAGCGCGACTTCCATCCGGCTGAAGCTCGCGATCCCGACCAGCGTGTCAGCGTGATAGACCAGGATGTGGCGGTAGCTGGCATCCGCGACCCGCGAGCGCTCACAGACGCTGATGAAGCGGTGCGTCGCCTGAAGGTCGTCGGGGTCGAGGAAGGCGTTCCATTCCTCCGGGTCGACCTCGGCGATGCTATCGTATCGGCGCAGTTCGAAGGATCGCCCGGACGGTGGCCGCGCGACTCCAGATGCCGAGTGCCTCTTGCTGGCCAAGGCCGCGGAGGAAACTCTCGTCACCGGGTCAACCGCCGGACGTCGTCAAACGCGTCCAACGCCTCCTCGATGTCGTCCTCGGTGTGCGCCGCCGTAGCACAGATACGTAGCCGCGCCCCTGCACGGGGCACCGCCGGATAGACCACGGCGGACGCGAGCACGCCGCGATCGAACAGTCGGCGGCTGAGCTGCCAGGTCGCCTCCGTGTCGCCGATGATCACCGGTATGATCGCGCTCTCGGCTGTGCCGGTATCATAACCGAGGCCGCGCAACCCCGATCGGAGTCGTTCGGCGTTCCGTGCCAGTCGCGTGAGCCGCTGCGGCTCGTTGCCCAGGACGCGCAGGGCAGCGGCTGCCGCGGCCGCCGCAGACGGGCAGAGCGCGGCCGAGAACCAAAACGGTGCCGCCGCGTGTTGCAGGTAGATGATCAGCTCTTGCGAGCCTGCCAGGAACCCACCGTTAGACGGCACGGCCTTGGACAGCGATCCCGTCCAAATGTCCACCGCCGTGGGCGCCAGGCCGAAGTGCTCGTCCACTCCCCTGCCGGTCGTGCCCAGTGTCCCGAGCGAGTGCGCTTCGTCTACGAGCAGGAAGGCGCCGTAGCGACGCTTCAGCTCGACGAGCTCGGGCAGCGGACAGATGTCGCCGTCCATCGAGTAGAGGCCGTCCACCACGATGAGCTTTCGGCCAGCCGCGGGCGGACGGCGGAGCTCGTCCTCGAGCGAGGCGGCGTCGTTGTGATGGAAGGTACGCGTCGGGACGCGGGCGAGCAGGCACGCATCGCTGAGGCTCCGGTGGCTCCGCTCATCCATTATCACCCTGTCGTCGGGCCCGACCAGCGCCGTGATAGCGGCGAGATTGGCCATATATCCCGAGCCGAAGGTCAGCGCGGCCCCAACACCCTTGAACTCGGCAAGCTCGCGCTCCAACTCGACGTGCAGGTCCGTCGTACCGGTGAGCATCCTGACCCCACCGGTGCTGGTGCCGTAGCGGCGCACGGCGTCGACGGCCGCCTCTTCGATCGCCGGGTGGCCCACGAGCCCCAGATAGTCGTAGGCCGATAGCATGAGCATCGACCGGCCCTGGGCGCGGACCCGCCGGCCCGTTGAGCCCTCCAGCGGCAACTGGTAGGTGTAGAGGCCCTGGTCGTAGCCCCAGCCGACCAGGTCGAGCCAGCGACGGCTGTCCGGCAGGTCGAGCAGGCTCCCAGGCGTCGGCGGCGATCTCTTGCCATCGGCGAAGAACCCCTCGAATGGATCGAACGGTGCCCGGGCGCGAGCCTCGCGCGTCCGTTCACGAGTAACCGGCGTTTTCATGACGACCTCACCCCCGTCGTTACGTCTAGTGCCGGCGCGGCCGGGCGCGCGTGGCGCTTCCAGCGTGGAACGAGCCCCGGCACCTCCGGTCCTCTGTAAGAGGCGCGCCGGAGCTGCCGCGGCGAATGGTGCCGGTGCGCGTTAATGAACTGCAGGAAGATCTTCAAGGCGCCCAACCAAAGGCGGAGATACTTCCGCGACCAAACGGGTGGACGGGTCCGTAGGGTCAACCGATTCGCTCGGCGTATATCGAGGCAGGTGCGAGCGTACGTCCGCAACAGCGCCCGGTAATACTTCTTGAGCGGCATCGCAGTCGGCAGCAGAACGTGAGTGAAATCCCAGAGCCCGTGTGCCTCACGGGGCACGACGACCTCCTCGCGATGCTTCTCCCAGATCAGCGTGCCCGGTTGCGGCGTAAGCGGCGAGATATTGAGGTAGTAAAGGCCAGTTTCGTCGATGAAGCGCCAGAGGCGTTGCCAATCGGCCGCTGAGTAGTCCGGCTGCGTGATCAGTGAACCGTAGGTGTCGACGCCGTTCCGACGCAGCACGGCGATCGCCCGGCGATTGGAGTCGACGGTGCATCCTTTCTCCATCGAGTCCAGCTCTTCGTCGGTTGGCGCCTCGAGGCCGATGAACACGGCCTTCAGCCCCAGCCCGGCCCATTCGGCGATTACGTCCTCGTTGTCGGCGACGAAATCGGCCCGTGAATAGCAGAGGTACTTCTTCTGAATGCCGCGCCGCCGGAGAATCGCGGCGAGCTCTGTGAGCCGCCGGCGGTTGGCGAAGAAGATATCGTCGACGATGTACACATCTTCGGCCTCGATACGCGCCAGCTCGTCCGCTATCGATTCCGGGCTGCGCGAGTAAGCGACGCCGTCGGTGATGCGCCACGTGTAGCAAAAGTTGCAGCGGTACCAGCAGCCCCACGTTGTCTTCATCGTCGCGACGGGTTGATGGAAAAGGTAGTAGTAACGGTGCTGCAAATGGCCGACCAGGTCACGTCGCGGGAACGGCAATCTGTCGGGGTCGGACATGTAACCCCGCTCGGCGGTCCGGACGACGCCGTCGTCGCCGTCGGGCAGTGCGAGGCCGGGTATCTCGTCCAGCGGTCGGCCGTCGGCGAAGGCATCCATGAGTTCGGACATGACCGTCGTGCCGTCGCCGCGCACGATGCAGTCGATCGCTGGGTCCGCGAAGTCCTCGGGTGCTTGCGACGCCTGAACGCCGCCGACGACAGTCCAACAGTCGCGCCGCCACAACTTGACGGTACGGCAGATCTTCTTCACTTCGTTGACGCCCGTGATGTAGCAGCTGGTGCCGACGACGTCGGGCTCGAAAGCTCGCAGGACGCGCTGTAGATCGCGTTCCAATATCATGTCGAAGATCTTGACTTCGTGGCGGTCGAGGCCGGCCGCCACATATTCCAGCTCCAGTGGCTCGCAGATCATGATGTGCTTGAGGCCGATCGCGTGTGGCGGAACTGGGGGGCGAACTAGAAGAACGCGCATTATCGCCTCCTGGGAGACCGCTAGACGATTCCCGGGTTGATCCGCTGCCGGATATGGCGCCGGTACTGGAGATTGACCGCGAGTACGACGCCGCGCATGTAGGCGCCCAGCGAGGCCCGATTGCGTCCGATCCGCCGCACGATGGCCGGCCAAGAGAAGAGCCGTTCGTACAGTTTCCAGTACCCCTCCTGAAGCTCGGCCGGCTCCAGGAGTCGCGGACGGAAGACGACGCGCGAACCTGTGTAGCGACCGAACTCGTCCGTCAGAATCCTACCCTCGCGCTTCAACTCGTCATAGAGCGGCGTACCGGGCACCGGCGTGATGATATGAACACGCGGCACCGAGATCGCGTTGTCGATGATGAAGTCGTAGGTACGTTGGAAGACCGAGCTGTCGTCGGCGTCCAGGCCTATGATCATCTCGGTGGAGACGTCGATTCCGTGCTCGCGGATCGTACGCACCGCATTGCCGTAGCGCTCCGGTCGGTTCCAGCCCTTGTCGATCGTGCGCAGGCTGCCGGCATTCGTGGACTCGATGCCGAAAGACAGAACTCGGCAGCCGCTCTCGTGGGCCAGATCGAGCATGTCCGGGCGGTCGGCGATGTGGAGACTGCACTGGCTCATCCAGATGATCTTCTCCGGGATCAGCGCCTCCCAAAGGGCCGTGCAGTAGTCCCAATCGACGGCGATGTTGTCGTCGATGAAAGCTATGTGTCGGGTGCCGAACCGCTTGGCGACTCTGACATCGCGGACCACCTGGTCGACCGGCCGCCGGCGGTAACACCCGTTGAAGAAAGCGGTGACCGAGCAGAAAGAGCAGGTGAATGGACAACCGCGGGTCGCCTGCACGGGTCGCCAGAAGCCGATCTTCCAGCGATTGAGCAGATCGTAGCGGGGGACCGGCAGGTTATCGATCGGCGGTGGCGTCGTCATTCGGTAGATCCGCTGGAGGCGGCCGTCAGCGAAATCTTCCAGCAGCTGTGGCCATAGCTCCTCGGCTTCGCCGATCACGACAGCGTCGGCGTGGCGCAATGACCACTGGGGATCGCTGAGGCTGGCTGCGATGCCACCGATCACCACGGTCGTGCCTCTCCGCTTGAATTCGTCGGCAATCTGCCACGCCCTGACAATACCGGAGCCCATACCCGTCAGGCCGACCAGGTCCCATGCGTCGTCGTAGGGAATGTCGCCAACGGTCTCGTTGACCAGCGTCAGGCGGACGTTGGGAGGCGTGACGGCGGCAAGCGACGGAAGAGTCAACCCTGGCAGGTGAGTCCGCCGCTGCTTGATGGGGTTGCCGCCGCTGTCCAGAGCGGTTGGGCTAATCAGCAGAACGTTCACGAAGGTTACCTTCTTCGCAGATTAATCGACGGCTGACGACATACCCTTGTCAAGCACAGATACCAGCGCTCGATCAAGTGAGAGTCAAGGACGGCTCGAGGGAGCGGTCGGTTCCCCTCGGCCCTTGAGCCATCCCCGGCTGACGCTCCATCCGGGCCCGTGGGTGTAGCCGCCACTCGCTGCCCAGAGCGCCAGGTTGCAGAGCTTGTCGAGTGCGGTGCGCACGAGCAACATGGCGGCAACGGACGCTTCCAACATTCCGGGGACGATCGGCGTTCCCAGGATCGCGCCAATACCGACCAGGTCTCTGGCCGGGAGGAATGGCACGCGACTGACGACGGTTATCACGACCAGCATCGTCGCCCAGAGGCTCAGGGGAGCCTCCGGCACGACCACCCACCACTGTAAGATCTGCAGCAGGTACACGAGAAGGAGGAATCGTCCCAGGTGGACCGCGAAAAGGGCCAGCACGGCGCGAGGCCTCAGCGTCAGCAGCGTCCGCCGGAACCGGAGACCCAGCGCCACCACCAGGACGGTGGCGGCGGCAAAAGCCACCAGGTAGAGCGGGTCGCGCGCTGCAACGACTGTGGTCAGCAGCAGCTGGCCGGTTAACAGGAGCAGCAACACGATCGCCGTCCACGCCGCCAACGACGATGCGATGATGTTGTCCTTGAGTGTTCCGGCGATCTGGCCGTCGGGAAGCGCCAGACGGCGCCGCGCCCAGGCAAAGAAGAAAGCTTCCCCGAGCAGGGTGACCACGTCCTGGTTCAGTGTGCGCTTGTGCAGGAGTGGGAACAGACTTTCTCTGAGCGGCAGCTTCCACAGGGCTCGATAAATCAGCGCCTCGACCAGTGGAAGCTGAAGGTAGAGACCGAGCCAGGCCACGTAGAACCACGGTGTTGCCGGCAGGGCGGCCCAGACCTCCTGCCAGCCGATCCCGAAGAGCTCGTAGCCCAGCCAGATCAGGACGCCGAGTATGAACGTCACGCGCCCCACCCTCATCAAGGCGCGGCCTCTCGGGGTCGCCGCGAACGTCCGCGCCCGGGTCCTCAACTCGCTCAGTATCTCCCGCCTGCGACCCATAGTTCCGACTACTCTTCACCTCCCATCTCACGAGCGTCAGCGGCCTGGTGCAGACCGTCGGCTACGTCGCGCTGCGGGCTCAGCGGCAGCAACTTCGTCTGGGCGCCCAACCGCTTGCGGGTCCGGCGCAGGTAGGCCAGACAGCTACCCGCCGGGAGAACCGTTAGAGCCGGGGCCGCGAGCACTCCGGGCTCGCGCCGGATTCGGTAGTGTCGGTTGTGCTCTTGGAGGTAGCGATCGCACACAGCGGCGAAGGCGTCCCGGTCTTCGGGTTGGATCTTGAATTCGAGCAGCCACTCGTGCTGGGGAGTCGGCCCGGTCAGCGGCGCGTACGTGATGTGGTAGTGCAGGCACTGCGCACGGGTGACACGGTTGGCGGTTGCCAGGGCTTGCTCGATCTCGTCGGCGTGCAGAGCCTCACCGTATTCGTCGAGTATCGCTACCGTGCGTCCGACCACCCGGAGGCGCGGCGGTGAAGTAGAAGTAAAGCGAACCACATCGCCGACACCGTACCCCCAGAGTCCGCTGCATGTGGAAACGAACAAGGCGTAATCGACGCCAACTTCGACATCGGCTACGGTGTATCGCCGGGGTCGATCCTGGTCCAGATCCCCCAGCCGCACGAACTCGTAGAAGACGCCGCTGTCGACGTGCAGTAGCAGATCAGGGTCATTTACGTCGTCTTGGAACGCGAAGAACCCCTCCGAGGCCGAGTACGACTCGATGAAATCGACGTCCTCGCCCAGATAACCTTCCAGGATCGACCGATAAGACCGCAGGGCGACGCCGCCCGAGAAGAAGACCTGCAGCCGGGGCCAGACCTCGCGGACCCGCGCCCGGTCGCCGGCCTGGCTCTCCGCCCGGCGCGCCAGCAAGATATCGAACAGCAGCGGCGCCCAACTGGGGACCATCACGATCGCGCGAACGTCCTGCGGCGCGGCGCGGCTCGCTATCTGCTGCAGCTTCGACTCCCAGTCCTCCAAAGTCATCAGCTCCGGCGATACGGCCTGGAAGTGCCGGGCGAGAACCGTCGGCATCGCTTGAGCCATCAGACCGCTGACCTCACCCACGAAAACGCCCGGCCGCTCGGGATCTTCCGAGACGCCTCCCGGGATGCTGAGGATCTTTCCCCCCAGGTAGGCGAGTCCGCCGCCACGGCTCGCGTACTGCAGGCCGGGGGTGAGGGTGCTGCGCGTCAGGGCGCGGAGCATCTCCTGGCTCACCGGTATCAACTCGCCGGACGAAACCGTGCCGCCGGAGATCCCGAAGTGACGTGTGCGGCCACGCCACAACACGTCCGCTTCGCCGGCACGTATGCGAGTCACGTAGCTTCGAATATCGTCGTAGCCCTCCAGAGGGTTGCGTTCCTGGAAAGCCGGCAACAGGTCGTCGTACTGGAGGGTGCGGGCGAAACCGTGCTCCCGCCCCCATGCTGTTCGAGCGGCTCGGCTCAGCAACTTCCTCAACAGCAGCCGCTGTGTGCGGACCGGATCGCGGAGTGCGCGTCGCAGGCGGCCCAGCGGCGTCAGCGGGGATGCGACGATCCTGTCGATGGCAGTTCCGCTCACTGGGCGCTAGACCTCCTCGCCGGCTGCGGGAGGAACGAAGCGTTGCCCGGCCTCCATCGTGCCGCTGCGTGCCATGCGGGAACGGAAGCCCACGTTGAGGGACACGACGGCGTGGAGTACCGTCCCGAGGTCGAGGTAGGCGAGCGACCTTCTGAGGCGGCGGGCGACGGCCCGGCGCCGGTAGAACTGAGTGCGGACCCAAGAAGTGCCGCGCTGCAAGGTCTCCGCACTCATGTGGCGCGGCTCGAAGACGACATGGTTGAAGTCGTACTTGCTCCAATCGTAATCGCGGATGCGGCCCGCCCGATCCATCTCGTCATAGATCGGGGTGCCAGGGAAGGGCGTCATGATGTTCGCGGCGATGAAATCGACGCCGACCTCGTCAAACAACTCCAGCGTCCGCTCGAAAATGGCGGGCCTGTCGTCG
>JASFTI010000089.1:0-11469 GCA_050053635.1 Gemmatimonadales bacterium | reverse complement strand
CCCTAACTCCGTGAAGGTCGAGTTGCCGATGGTCGGGTCCTGCTGAGTTGGCAAATCGCCCAGAATGACTGCGCCCGGCGCAACAGACAGGAGAGCCATGTCCCGAATGCGCACACCGGACACCGCGGTTACAGGGGTACCACAGGACCGCTTGGGTAGGATGTTGTCATTGCCGTCGATGATTGGCACCCCTGTCTCGTCCCTCACTGCTAGGTTACCAGTCGTGACGAGCGCACCCTCGGCGCGAAGGTTGAGGCGCGCCGGGGATGATTCGAGCGCAAGACTCACGACCCGCCGTCCGCCCAACAGGCCCGCACCTCGGCCATCCACCCGCAGCCCGAACATTTTCGGGACGACGCCGCTGTCGTACCGCTGCAGCACGGCGCGGTAGCGGGCGCCGTTGTCGTGCGTCCGCCAGCCCAGGTCCACGCTATCACCCGGTTGGAGGTCGGCCACGAGGCCCTCGTCTAAGGTCCCCAATACCTCGTAAAGGCCCGCCTCCGCCGCGTAGAAGGCCTCGCTCGATTCACGCATCGCGCGGGAAGAGCGCCGATCATCATCGGCGGTAAGAAGCGCGGCCATCGCCACAACGCTCATCACCAAGAGGGCCAAGATCACCACCACTACAGCGAAGCCGTTGCGGTCTGACGGCTTTTCTCTCACAGAGTGCGCCAGATTGTCCATAATGCTACTCACGCGCCCTCCGGTTCACGTGGACATCAGCCGTGCAAGATCTCTTCGGCCAAATCGGATCAGCCCCTGAGTTTCACTGCGGTCGTCAGGTTGTCCTGCTGCACGCTTACGTCGCCCGTTCCCGTCTGCACCTTGCCAAAGCTCTCGGCCCGAAGGACGATCTCGACCACTGCGACTTGCCTCGGATCCGCAGTCGCGTTGCCAGCCAGGTCGTAGTAAGTGAAAACCAGCCCGCTGTCCGATGGGGCAGCGAGAGGTCCGATGAGCTTCTCAAAGGACGAGGCGGAACCGACCATTCGGCCCAACCACCAGCGACCATCCTCCTGGAACAGGCCGTACTGGACGCGGCGGAACGCTCGGAATGGTGCCCCTACATGGACGCTCTCGAGCACTCCGACGTCTGCGCCGTCGTTGCTGCCCCCACCCCCACCGCCTTCTTCGTCGTCCAACTCCCACCCGACGCTGGCGTAGATGTCGTCGGACAGGTTGGGGGAGATAGTAGACGGGACTTCTATCTGGATATATAGCTCTTCAGCGCCCGTCGGGATGGTTACGCTGAAGGTGCAGCCGTCCATTACCCCGGAGGAGTACGATTCGTCGGTGTAAACGATGACCATGGCCTGACTGCCGAACTCGTCGCACGTAAGTGCCGGGTAGCTAGCGGTGATCTTTACCGTAGCCCCGGGAGAGACATTTCCCTTTGCCGAGACCGTGATCTCGCCTGCGGCCCAGTCGGGTGGCGTACCTGAGTCGGGTGCCGGCGTGGCCTCCACCAGGACCTCGGGCTGTACCCCGCCGCCCCAGTCGCAGGGCACGTTGCCGGAGACGTCTGCCATCGACACGACCAGCCAATAATCATCGGCCGCACTCGGACCACCCGCCGCAAAGACCAACGCGCTGTCGTCGGGTGTATTGTTGAACTCGCCCGATGTACCCCAAAGCCCATAGTGAGAGTTAGTCGGATCCGCGCCGCATACGATGCCCGCGCCTTGGATGGAACGCAGGGCGATCGAGTTCGACGCGATAGTGTATAGGTCGCCGTCGAGCGCCGACGCCTGACGGAGCTCCCACGTGAGGAGCGCCGCCGCCGCCCGCAGACTGCTGCGCACGTCCATCAACTCCTGCTGCTTCATATAGAGCCGGTGCTGGCCAATGAGTACCTGGTAGATGAACCCGATGACGACTACGCCGACGACTAGGTAGATGAGGAGCTCGATGACGGTGAAACCGTCGCCGTCCGACGCCCGCCACCGATCTAACCGAAGGGGTCTGCTCATCAGTCTGGCTTCGCGAAATACAAGACGATGGTGTCTTGGACGACCCGACCAGACTGGTTCGTCAGTTCCACTGTGAATATTGTCTTTTTGGGATTCGTCCCGGTGACAGTCCAGCGCATGCGGTAGCCTTGGACAACGGACGAGTCGCTCCTGATACGGTCGATGCCCTGCCTCGCCAGCTCCTCGATCTGCTGCTGCGCAGCTGCCCAGTGCTGGACGTCGCTTCGACTCGTGTATAAATGCCTGGCGGCTATGGTTCCGGCGGCCGCGAGACCCAAAAGAGTCAGAGCGAAGATCAGGGTGGCCACGATAAGCTCGACGAGCGACACACCTTGCTTGTCGCGCAGTCGACTAGGTTTGGCCGATGTCATCTCAGCACCTCGCCCGGCGCGTGGGTCTCCAGCGCGTCCACCCTCCCAGGCCGCATTTCCCTTGGTCCAACAATCCTTCCGGCCCCAAGACCTTCGGGGGACATCTGTTCGGGCAATCGGCGTGCCAAATGCGCAGCCTGCCTAAGCACCTGTAAGTGGCTGCGCGGCTGCAGACTTACAGAAAAGTGGGTTCGACCCCAAATCGGGCAGACTTGGGTGTGCCGGTCGATTTGACCGACCCGAGCATGTCACATTTCGCACCGGGCTTGCGTGGATCGGGACAACCGAAGGGCGCTCCAAAAGGCTAGGACAAGACTCGCTACGGTCGCCGCCGCGCGTCACGCGCGCGGTGTGATACTCCAGCATTGCTCCACCACCGACCTCACGCTTATCAGGCGGGAAACTGGCGCTCGCCGGCGTCCGTGAGCGACAGTTTTCGCGGGTCTTCGGCGATTCAGCGTCCGTGAGCGTCAGCCAGCGTCAGTAGGCGCTGGCACTGTTTCTGACACTGGTCTCGCCAGCCGCCTTGCCGTCCACCTTAGCCGTACTCCATCTTGATCACATCTCGGAATGCTCGCCCCTTCCATCCCTATAGGTAAACACCGACAATCGCCGGGTCATGCCTCCTGAAAGAGAGTGCTTATGAACGCAAAGAGGATAGGGCTCGTCCTGTTCTGGGTCGGTGCCGCGCTTCTCTTCACCGGATCGTGGCTCATCATGTGGTGGATCGCGCCCATCTGGAGTGGCTCGCCGCCGGAGCAGTTCGAGGGAACAGCTATGGCCGCGTTTGGCGCCCTCTTCATGGCCATCGCGATCTCAGCGCCGTTGGGAATCCTGCTGGCGGCCCTCGGCATGCTGCTGTACGCCGAGGGAGAGAAACCCCGCACCTGGCAGTTCTCGGTACTTGTTGCGGGGCTCGTCCTGGTAGCGGCGAGCATGATGTTCCCGGCGACGCTCGGCTACTATCCCGTGCTGTTCGGCATATCAGGTGGCATGATCCTCGTGCTGTTCTTCGCCGCGGTGTGGTACTGGGCGCGTAGGCGCCGCACGTTCGGGGGCGCGGCAAAGACCGCGGCCGACTTCCAGCTGGTCAGCTACGTCTTCTTCCTGCTGACCGCACTACTCATGTGTTCGTTGCTTGGGAATCCGTTCTCCGGGCTGTTCTTCCCAGAGAAGGTGCTGGAGCAACAGGCGTTGCCTCTCCACTACGCCATGGGCACGAAGGCCGTAATCTACTTCGCCCTTGGTTGGCTCTTCACTTTCTTGAGGCAGCGTATCTACTACAAGGCAGCACGCGAGGCACGAAGCTAGTGCTGCAACTGCTGATCGCAGCCGTTGCTCTGCTCGTCATCCTGGTCACTGCGGCTGCCGTCTTCACGCGCCGGACGGTACGCTGGGGTGCGAGACCGGAAGAGTGCTCGATGCGGATGCCGGGAGACGAGTACTTCGCGGGTGATTCCCCAGCCTTTGTGGCGATGACTCGAGCCGTTACCATCGAGGCCTCGCCCGAAACCGTCTGGCCGTGGCTGGCTCAGATGGGACGCGGCGCCGGTTGGTACAGCGTCGATCGGTTGGACAACGGCGGCAAGATGTCGGCGCGGCATATCGTTTCCTGGATTCCAGCACCGCGGGTGGGCGATGCGTCACCCATAGGGTACCTGCGGCATGTCGTACCCGGGCGTGAGCTCACCTGGTGGGTGCCCGGCGCCCCTTTCCTCGGCAGCTCGACGCGCTTGGCAGTGGACATCGGCCTGAGTCCGAAGAACGGTGCGTCGCGGTTGGTGATCCGGATGTCAGGAGACGCGGCAGGTGGCATGCCGCGAATGGTGCTCGCCGTCTTCCGCTTCATCGATAGCGTAATGGCCCGTCGCCAGCTCCTCGGCATCAAGGAGCGAGTCGAGCAGCACGGAGCGCGCACCGCCGATCCCAAACATCCGGAGGCCGGTGCGCGGGACCAGTACCAGCTTTACGAGGTGATCTACGCCTCGGGCGAGAGGGCGGGCGTCCCGGGAAAGGAGCGCGCCGAGCGTTGGCATCGCGCCGCTGTTGAAGCCGGCCTGATACTGCCTCAAGGCGAAGCGCCTAAGAGCGAGGACTAGTGTCGTGATCTTTCAAGGAGGAACCGAGAGAGCCTACACGACACCTGGTTGGCGCTTGCCTGTGGGTCGCATGCGCACACATGTCGAGCCACTTGGCCGCGGTCACGTGCTGGAGCTGTTCGGTGAGCGTAGCGTGATCGACGGGGACGAGGCCAAGTCGGTCTACGATCTCGAGAGCGGTACCCCGATCTACAATGAACTATTGAGTTCAAGCTTCAACAGAACGTATGCCCACCTGCGGGGCGGTCTGCGATTCAGGCGCATCACCGAAAACACGTATTTCGGGCTGGGACTGCGGGTCCAGGGTACGGATCTGGACGTCAACGTGGTGGGGGAGGAGCCGATCGCCAACGCCTACACCCACATCATGCCCTATGCGGATTACCGAATCCAGTTCGAGCCGGGTCGGTACCTGTTATTCCGTTACTCGACGTCGACGCGAGAGCCTGCAGTGAATGAGCTGCAGCCTTTCGTCGACAACACGGATCCGCTCAACATCTATGTGGGCAATCCGGATCTGACGCCGGAGTACAACCACAGGTTGAATGCGGAGTATCGATTCTTCGACCGGTTCAGCTTCGTGAACCTGTTCGCGTTCTTCAATGTCACCTATACAAAGGACAATATCGTACAGTCACGGTTCGTGAACGAACAGGCTCAGCAGGTGATCACGTCGGTCAACTCTGACCGGGCGTGGTCTACGTCCGGCGGCGTGAACTTCGGTACCCCCATCCGGTCGATCGGCGCGAGGCTCGAGCTCACCTACCACCTCACGTACTCGACTGGGACGGAGTTCGTGAACGAGGCCGAGAACGTCAGCAAGGTGCTTAGTAACACCGTGGGCGCCGGTCTGGAGAACCGAGTCAAGGACCTCTTTGATATCCGGGCCGGCGCAAGCCTCACGTTCTACAACGTGTTCTACTCGCTGAATGGGGAACTGAACCAGGACTACGTCAACAGCACCTTCTACGCCTACGGATCCTACTACCTCGGGGATGCCTGGACGTTCGACACGTCGCTGGACTATCGGGTGTACGACCAGGACGTGTTCGCGGGCCAGAACGTCGCGCTGCTGGAGGCCTCGATCTCGCGCCTCTTATTGGATGAGCGAGCCGAAATTCAACTGCTAGGCGTCGACCTGCTCAACCAGAATCAGGGCGTGAACATCACCAATTCATCGAGCTACATCCAGAAGAGCGGATCGAGTCACTCGGCCGCTACCTGATGCTGAAGTTCATTTACCACCTGAGGCCAGGTTCAGGCAGCGGCAGGGGCGGTCGTAGGTAAATAGCGATCCGAATCCAGTTATCAGCCGCTCGCTTCCGAACCAAGACGCCGGGGTTTAAAATCAAGACGATTCCATTGCGGGGGGAGATGCGGAACATATTAGCTGCACTTGTGGGGATAGCGGCGCTGAGCGCGTGCAGTTCGGCCGGCGGCTCGTCCGCGCCGGTCGAGGTGTGGGACAGCGCCGGGGTGACGATCGTTCAGAGCCACGAGCCCCAATGGGGGGAGGGCGAGGGCTGGTCCGTGCCCTCTGAGCCCCAAGTAACGATAGGCGTGTTGGATGGGCCCAGAGAATACGAGCTGTTCGACGTCTCGGCCGCTGCCCGTCAATCCGACGGTGACATTGTCGTCGTTGACGGCGGGGCGCGCGAGGTGCGGCTCTACGACCGTGACGGCACGTTCGTCAGGACGCTCGGCGGCCCCGGGTCGGGGCCCGGCGAGTTCGAGAATCCCACCGGAGTTTTGATCGCAGCCGCCGATTCCGCGATCGTGTGGGACGACGCCATCTATCGCTTCACCCGGTTCGACTCCGCCGGTGAGTTGGTGGCTATCGAGTCGGTCGACCGTGGCACGGTCGCCAAGGCGATCGATCCGCCTCTCTACCCGGGACCAGCGGTACTGTTGCAGGACGACCAAGTCCTGGTTCGCCTGCTTGAAAAGGGCGAACCCGCTGCACCCACGCCTGGCGTGTTTCGCCCCCGCAGTGGGGCGTTGAGAGTGTCGGCCGACCTCTCCAATATCGATACGCTGATGTTCTTCGGCGGCATCGAGCAGGTATACGTAGATGCGCCGTGGGGCGGTCAGAAGGCCGGCCCATTGCCTGTCGTACCGCCGCTGGCACGGCGAACCCTGACCGCCGTGGCTGCAGCGCTGTCCAGGGTCTGTATCGGCGATCAGGAGAGACCGCAGGTAGTCTGTTTCGGCTCCGCTGCATGGCGCACCGTGATTCGTTGGCCCGCAGAGGCCGAGCCGGTAACGGAGGAGGAGATCGCCGCCTGGCGCGATACGACTCTCGCGCTGTACGCGCAAAAGATGAGCGAGGATGCTGCGCTCCAGCTGCTGGCTCGGGTCGCCGTGCCGACGGTCCGTCCACCCTACTCCTGGATGGCGGTGGATCGGGTCGGCAACCTTTGGGTAAGGCCAGGTGGGCAGAGCGTGGGCCCAGCGGATTCGGTCGACCATCTCGTGTTCGACCCGACCGGTGTGTTACTTGGCGTGGTCGCGCTCCCGCCGATCGAGGTCCTGGAGATCGGCGACGACTATGTCATGGGCATCTCTCGCGATTACCTGGAGATCCAGTACCTGCAGGTGCACGAGCTCGTGAAAGACCCGGCCCGCACACTCGACCCCTGAGGCTGAGTCCCGAAGCGCGTCCCGAACTTGCTACCTGGTTCAACCCGGGCGGTTGGCGCAGATTGATTCCATACCTTTGCCGCGGTTCCTCACACAATGACTGTGTGCCGCCATTGGCGACATGACGGCACTCATCAAAGGGGCGTCAGCGTCCTTCACCCTCTCTGGGAAGACGCAGCAATGAAGACAGTAACGACACTGATGCTAGTATTCACACTCTCTATGATGCCGTTGCCGGTCTGCGGGCAGGAGAACCCACCTCCGGCCGTTGGCATCCACATGGCAGCCCTGCAGGGGAACATCGATGCCATCCGGCAGCACATCGAGGCGGGCTCGGACCTGAACGAACGAGATGCGTGGGGGTCCACTCCCCTGATCATCGCAGCAGCATTCGGCAGGACCGACGTGGCCAGGGAGTTGATCGAGGCCGGGGCCGATCTGGACATCACGAACAGCGATGGGGCAACCCCGCTTCACACGGCCGCTTTCCTTTGCCGTACGGAGATTGTCGAGGCCCTGCTGGCCAAAGGTGCGAACAAGTATCTAAGGGACAACTTCGGGAATACAGCGGCGGAGGCCGTCGCCGACCCTTTCGACGATGTCAAAGACATCTACGACAGCTTCCGGCAGGCGCTCGGGCCGCTGGGACTGCAGCTGGACTACGAGCGGATCAGGGCGACGCGTCCCCGGATCGCCGAGATGCTGCGCCCTCGGGCGGAGGAACTGGAAGCGGTCGAATACACACCGCTACCCGGGGACGATTGGATGGTATCGACCCCGGCAGAGCAGGGTCTGGATCCGATGCTCGTGGCGCAGCTCTATCTCGATGCGACCGGATTGGAGACCCTCTACGGGCTGCTCGTCATCAAGAACGGCCATCTCATCGCTGAACGGTACTTCAACGAAGGGGCGGTCGACCAACTGTCCGCCCGGCAATCGGTGACGAAGAGCTACGCCTCGGCATTGGTCGGGGTTGCGCTGGACCAGGGCTATCTGTCGAGCGTCGATCAGAACATGATCGATTTCTTTCCGGAGCTCGCCGGACAGATTGATGATCCGAGGAAAGAAGAGATCACGATCCGGGACCTGTTGCAGATGCGCGCCGGCTATCCCGATGAGGAATACACGCCTCCCTATCTCGACACTCTCTTCTATAGCGACAGTTGGCGCTGGCTACCCCACATCGTTGCTATTCCCCTGACCAGCGATCCGGGAACCGAGTTCGCTTACAGCAATCTGACGTCCCACATCCTCGCGGTCATTGTGGCACGGGCAACCGATACGGATCTCGAGTCGTACGGTCGTGAGAATCTCTTCTCGCCGATCGACGCGGAGCTGGGCGCTTGGGGCCGTGATGCCGATGGCTACAACTTCGGCTGTTTCGAAATCTCCTTTACGGCACGTGATATGGCCAAGTTCGGCCTCCTATATCTCAACGACGGTGAATACGCGGGGAAGCAGGTCATTTCAGCCGACTGGGTCGGTGAATCGCTGCAACGGTACTCGGAGGGTATCAAGCGCGCCGGGTGGACGTCCAGCGAACTCGGCCGCTACTTCAGCGACATCGGGTATGGCTATCAGTGGTGGTCCGCCAGCGTAGGCGAGCACCATTTCGACTACGCGGCGGGACATGGCGGAAACCTGATTGTCCTGCTGGATGATCTCGACATGATCATCGTGACTACCGCGGATCCGTTGTACGAGTACAGGGTGGACGCAGGATGGCGGTTCGAGGGAGCGATCATCAATACGGTCGGCAAGTTCATCAAGTCCTTGCCGACCGAGTGACGAGCGGGCCGGCGTGAGGTTCGGGTCGGCCCTCATCGACTCTCTGGGGCAACCGGAGCACCACCGGCGTACCCCGACTCTGGTGCCCGCCGACTCGACCTGAAGGCGAACACCGCCCGGCAAGTACGTCAGCTCTTCGCCTCCTCCGAGCCGGACTTCGCAGCCTCGATGGCACGTGCCAGACCTTCACGTTCCGCTTCCAACCGTTCGCAGCGCTTCTCGAGTCGCTCCTTCTCGGCTTCATCTTCCGACCTTTTGACCTGCTCCTTCAGCGACTCGATCTCGTTAGACAGTTGATCGTGCTTGTACTGCAGCGCCTCCTTCGACGCGGCCTCCTCGGCCTTGTCGAATACGACATCTTCGGGCGATGGCTCCTCGGCTTCCGCTTCCTCTTCGGCCAGTTCCGGTATGAACCGATCCTCGGGCGCAAAGGCCCGCGTGTTCATGAAGGTCGGGGATACGATCTCCACACCACCGCGGTGAAGGGCGTCAAGCACGCATTCCCGCAGCCGGGATCTCATGGAGATCAGCTGCCTCACGTCCTTCAACAGCCCGGCGACCCGATAGGTCACAGAGTAGTCGCCCAGCTCCTCTATGTGCATGAACGAGTCCTCGAGCCCACACGCCTCGGCCGCCTCCAGCATCAGGCGCTCGACTCTTGTCCGCGGAACATCGTAGCCCAGCGAGACCTTCATCCAGATGAGGGTCCCCGAACTGCGGATCGTCGTGACAGGATGCGTTACGACATAGAGGTTCGGCAGCGTGATGAGCTCGCGGAACTCGTTTTGTATCTCGGTGTGGAACAGGCCGCGCTCCGAGACCCGACCGAAGTGCTCACCGACCCGAATGAAATCACCCATGCGGAAGTTCCGCATCGCCCGTAGCATCAGCCCGGCCAGTGCGTTGCCCAGTACGGTCGTGGATGAGAGCGCGATCGCGGCGCTGGCCAAGAGCCCGATCAAGCTGAGTAACTGGCCACGCAGCGTGTCGCTGATCGGCAGGACCAGGATAACTGCCAGGCCGCCCACGAACGTCAGCCCCAGCATGATCAGCTGGTTCCGGAATCGGCCACCCTCCGCCAGGCGCTTCGTCCGTTCCAGCAGGCGGTGCGCCGAGAACAAGACGATGGCCACAGCAGCCACGGCTACGGCCGTAGGAACCAGCTGCAAGGCACGGCCCAGGAGATCGCGCAGTAGATCCATGATCGTGTGCTGAGAATCGCGGATAGCGCGTCGCTCGTCAACCGGTCGGCGCCGGTGGGCAGTGGCGGTCTGGCCGAAGGCCGGAGAGCCTTGAGAACGCCCCTGACCCTCGCCACTGTATACAGGCGCTGTCAGATCCTGTGGTCACGAACCATCGTCCTCCGGTCAGGACGCCTTGCTAACGAACGATAAGCTCACAACTGTCCAACCATTACCTGGAGTACATCCATGAACGAGTTCTTTGGGAGTGTCACCAGCCGCCTGTTCGAGTTGTTCGACCCACGGGCACTTGGTGCAGGAGCCGCAGACCTCTTCGCCAACATTCTGGTCGCATTGGCGACGTTCTTTGCTTACTACTTCTTGTGGCGCCTCTTGGACGCAGCCACGCGACTGATCACCCGCAGGGCTAGGGTGGACCAGACCACGCGTGAATTCCAACTAACGGCGTTGAAGTTCGTGGTATTGACGCTCGCGGCGGTGAACGCACTCGCAGCCCTTGGAGTCAACACGGCCTCGCTCCTCACATCCCTCGGCATCGCCGGATTGACGATAGGCTTTGCGGCCCGCGATGCGCTCTCGAACCTGATCTCGGGGCTTCTGATCTACTGGGATCGCCCGTTTGTTATCGGCGACCTGCTCGAAGTGGGAAACGAGTACGGCAGGGTGGAGCGGATCACGTTACGTTCGACACGCGTGGTCACCCCGGACGGAAGAATGTTGGCCGTCCCCAACACTGAAATCATCAACAGTACTGTCGCCTCCTACACCAATTTCCCCCACCTTCGGATAGATGTCCCCGTTACCGTGGCGGTCACGGAGGACCTCGACCGAGCGAGAGAGATTCTGTTGGGGCTGGTGAGGGACGATCCCGACTACATGAACGATCCGGAACCGAAGGTCGTCGTCACGAGTCTGAATGACTACAACGTCGAGCTGGAGTTGCGCGCCTGGGCTCATGACGAGCGAAGTCATATCGATCTTCGCGTTGGCCTTCGCGAGGCTGCCTTCAAAGCGCTCACAGAGGCCGGCATCGATATGCCATTCGAGACGCTCAGGCTGGAGCCCGTCACCATTCGTCAAGCTGCGGCTGCCTGAGAGAGACGCCCCGCCGCGGCTCCAGGGTTCCGCCGCCTCTCAGACACCGTGCAGAGAAATGCACGACCCGAAGCAGCCCTGATCGACGAGTTGGCGGCGCACCTCCGTGAGCTGCGGGCTGGACCGCTACGGGCCTGAGCGGACTCGCGTTGGAGGCGCCGTCAGGCGCCTTCATACACGAACACCGCGCGTCCTGCGCGCGGTGTGAGTCTCCACCACCGACCTCACGCTTATCAGGCGCTGCGTATTCCCTCCAAATCCCGACATGTTGCCATGATTTCAGGAGAGATGACGCGATTTGCCT
>JASFTI010000088.1:0-11503 GCA_050053635.1 Gemmatimonadales bacterium | reverse complement strand
ATGGCCCCATCCAAAAGCAGCGCTCTACCGTAATCGTCCGTCTCCACAACTTCGATCCGCTGGAATTCGCTCGACTCGGAGTGGATCCGGTCACGAACCTTCACCCGACGTTGAAGCGTCGGCGATATATTCTCGATATAGTACTCATCCTCAGAGAAACACATCGTCGCTCCCGATTGCGGCCGTCCCGGGCTGCAGGCGAAGAAAGTATAGGTGCCCCTCCCACCGCCTGCCAGCCACCGCCCAGCATCGACACGTCTCTGTACGTTTATTCAGGCTTGCGCTCATTCACAAAACGAACATTGCAAAAAGTGCTCGAGACCCGCACATTCTCTCGGACATGCGGAGGAGGAGGGCCATGACCTATTCCGGTCTCGACTACGACATCCTCAGAGAGCTGCGCCGCGACGGCCGCGCCTCGTTACGCACCATCGCTGAGCGGCTCGGCGTCTCCACGAGCACCGTCAGCCACCGGGTCAAGCAGATGGAGACGGAGGGCATCATCCGGGGCTACGGGCCGACCCTCGACTACGCGAAGCTGGGGTACCGTCTGACCGCGATCACCAAGATCAAAGCCAAGGGACCGAAGATCCCTGAGATTGTCACCGAACTGGTAAACGAGGACACGCTGATCGACGTTTATGAGATCACCGGTGACTACGACGTCCTGGTGATCGGCAAGTATCCCGACGAAGAGATGATGAACCGCGAGATCAAGCGGTTGCTGTCTCACCCCGAGATCGAGAGCACGAATACGTCGATAGTGCTGTCGGTGGCGAAGGAGGGCGGGGATCTCGCGCTGGGGCCGGTGGACGAGCCGGGCGGTAAGCAGTAGGCGGTGGGCAGTGGGCCCGTTGCTCAGTGAGGCGGCCGGCTCCTCGATGAGCGGCTCGCCGTTACCGCCTACCGCCTACCTTCCGCTCAAGGGGGAGCCGCGCACGAGTGCCCTCCCTGGTCAAACCTCGATCAATAGTCGAGATACTTAACGACCTCCCACGGCGTCAGCTGCAGGCAGTACTGGTTCCACTCGGCGCCTTTGAGGCCGAGGAATGACTCGACCATCGCGTCTCCCAGAGCCTCACGGATCACGCGGTCGTTCTCCAACGCCTCGAGCGAGCGATCGAGCGTGGTCGGTAGCGTACCGATGCCGTGGGCCGCCTTCTCGACTTCGGAAAGCTCATAGACGTCGTGGTCCACCGGTTCACCCGGATCGATGCGGTTCTTGATGCCGTCAAGGCCCGCCGCCAGCTGGGCCGCCAGCGCGAGGTAAGGATTACAGGCCGGATCGGCGGCTCGATACTCGATCCGCTTCGCCGCCACATGTGCTTCGCCCTTCTGATAGACCGGCACCCGGACCAGGGCCGACCGATTCCGCCGGCTCCAACAGACGTTGATCGGCGCCTCGAACCCCGGCACCAGGCGCTTGTAGCTGTTGACCGTCGAACAGCAGATAGCGGTGAGCGCCGGCGCGTGAGCCAGCAGGCCGCCTATGTAGTAGCGCCCCACATCCGACAGCTCGGCGTACTCGTCATCGGTGTCGAAGAAGACGTTCTTACCATCCGCCCACAGCGACTGATGCACATGCATTCCGCTGGCGTTGTCCAGGTAGAGTGGCTTCGGCATGAACGTCGCATGGAAGCCGTGCATCTTCGCCACATTGCGTGCGGCGAACTTATAGACCACGGTGCTGTCCGCCGTCGCCAGCGTATTCCGCGGCTTGAAGTTCAGCTCCACCTGCCCGGCGGTAGCGACTTCGTGATGATGATACTCCACCTCGATGCCTAGCTCACCCAGATAATGGGCCAGCTGGATGCGGAATTCGTGCGTCGAATCCTCAGGCGGCGCCCGGAAATACCCCTCCTTCGGCCTCACCGCCGGACCCCCATTGTACAGCTCCGGCGACTCGGGCATCGGCCGCGGCCCAGCCCAGCTATCGCCCTGGCCGCCCGACGGCGATGCCCAATAGTCGAACACCAGCCGAGTCGGATCGTACTTCCTGAAAAGGAAGAACTCGATCTCCGGAGCCACCAGCGGCTCGAAGCCCAGCTCCGCCGCCTGCGACATCACGCGCCGCGCCGCACCACGCGGATCACAGCCCGACGCACCACCACCGAACGCCTCGTGAATGTCCCCCAACATGAACGCCGATTTCTGCACCGGGTCGTCGATCCAGGGAATGATCCGCAGCGTCTCGGCGTCCGGGATCCACAGCATGTCGCTCTCGTCGATCGACTTGAAACCGCGCACCGACGAGCCGTCGAACCCGATGCCGCTCGCAAACGCCTCGCCCTCGCTGAACTCCTCCCTCGGAACGGTGAAGCTCTGTAAGATCCCGCGCAGATCGGTGAACAAACAGTTCACCCACCGCACAGCGCTCCTCTCCAACTCCTCCCGCGCCGCCTCCACGGCCGCGCCGCCCCGTACGTCGGAGCGCGTCGCCACAGCCTCTGCCATGCCAACCTCCTCTGCAACTCGAGAATACACTTGTCGGGAAACCGTAAACGCGGGGCGCCGACCGAAAGGCCCTTCACCACCGCACGCCACCACACATCGGCCAATATGGTCGGATTCTAGATGGATGTCAAGGTCCGCATTGCCATACCATACGAATACTCAATAAGAAGCATATAAACAGACGTACGTTTCCATCAATCCCATATTTGTGTATGAACGACCGATTCAATTCGATCGGTCAGCAATCCCTGAAGTCCCGATCATCCCCCGGCCCGGTAGCTGTTGGTGATCGGCAGGCGTCGGTCCTTGCCGAAGGCGCGCCGGGAGATGCGGATTCCGGGGGGCGCCTGGCGTCGCTTGTACTCGGCCCGGTCGATCATCTCGACGACCTGGCGGACGACTTGCCGATCGAACCCCTGATCTTCGATCTCTTCCGGGGTGCGATCTTCCTCGACGTAGGCCTCGATGATCGGATCGAGGATGTGGTAGGGCGGCAGGCTATCGGTGTCGAGTTGGTCCTCACGCAGCTCGGCGGAGGGCGGTTTGTCGATTACGCGTTGCGGGATCACCTCACCCTCTCGATTCCGCCAGCGGGCCAGGCGGTAGACCCAGGTTTTCGGCACGTCCTTGAGTACGGCGAAGCCGCCAGCCATATCGCCGTAGAGGGTGGCGTAGCCGACGCTCATCTCGCTCTTGTTGCCGGTCGCCAAGACGAGCCAGCCGAACTTGTTCGAGAGCGCCATGAGCAAGTTGCCACGGATACGCGCCTGGATATTCTCCTCCGCAACATTAGACTCGGTTTCTTGGAAGCGCTCTTTGAGCGAATCGAGATAGCAGTCGAACACACCGTCGATGGGTATCTCGAAGAAGTCGACGCCGAAGCGCCGGGCGATCTCGGCGGCGTCCTCGCGATTCGCGGGCGTCGTGTAGCGTGAGGGCATCGAAACGGCAGTGACGGCGTCCTTGCCGAGCGCGTCCACGGCGAGGGCGAGTGCGAGCGCCGAGTCGATCCCACCTGACAGCCCGAGCACTACGTGCCGAAACCCGTTCTTCTGAAAGTAGTCCGAGATGCCCAGGGACAACGCCCGACAGACTTCGGCGTCGGGCTCGAGCATTTCGCTTGGTGGCCTCACCTCCACGTCGGGCTTCTTGCGTCGCGGTCGACGCACCGGCGCCAGCATCAGCCGGTTCGTCGGCGCGTCGACTCGCTGGCGCCAGCGCGGATCCTGCAGGCGTCGCCGCGACACGCCTCTCAGGTCGAGATCGACCACCACGTGATCTTCAGCGAACTGCTTCGCCCGGGCGCGTACTATGCCGTTCGGGTCGATCACCAGGCTGTGCCCATCGAAGACCAGCTCGTCCTGTCCACCGATCGCATTGCAGAAAGCGAGGAAGCAGTCGTAGTCCTCGCAGCGGGTTGCCAGCATGCGCTCGCGGGTCGGCCCCTTGCCGCGACTGTACGGGGACGCCGAGATATTCACGATCACATCAGCCTTGCCGTCCAGCACGGCACGCTGTGCCGGACCGCCGGGGTACCAAAGATCCTCGCAGATCGTCACCCCCACCTTCAGCCCGTCCATGTCGAGCACCAGGGTGTCTACCCCGCGCGCGAAATACCTCTGTTCGTCGAAGGGCCCGTAGTTGGGGAGGTAGTGCTTGCGGTACTTGGCGGCGATCGCACCTCCCGTGACCACCGCCGCGGTGTTGAACAGGTCGTCGCAGAGCTCGGGGAACCCGATCACCGCCACCAGATCCTCCACCTCGGCGGCCAGGTCCCGTAGCGCCGCCTCCGCCCGCTCGGCAAAATGCGGCTTGAGCAGCAGATCCTCAGGCGGATAGCCGGTGATGGTGAGCTCGGGGAACAGCGCCAGGTCGGCGCCCAGTTCACGCACACGCCCGAGGCTGTCGCGCACCTTGTCGACGTTACCGTCGATGTCCCCGACGACCAGATTCCGCTGGCACAGTGCCACGCGGATGACCCGATCATCGCCTGCAGATGACTTGCTCATCGCACTCTCCGGTCTCGGACCCCGACCTGAGATCCACCCTACAATCTGCCGATCACGGCGGGCGGCGCAAACCCCGCGACGACCACTAGCGCCGGGGGGCCCAAGCGTGCATCCTATATTGAGTTGGCCTGCTGTCGGGAGAGGCCAAGCGCTCCATAGCCGCGTCGGAGGCGGACAGAGATGACCCAGCAGGACTCAGGCACGAACTGGTTGGTAGTCGGAGCGGGCGCCCTTTTCCTGGCCCTGGCGGTGCTCGCCTTTAACCAACCGGTCCTCCGGGCCGCCGCCGCCGTCGTGGTCTTCATCGGCGCGTTCCTCATGGCACGGCCGCGGGAAGAGGCCCAGATCGAGAACCCCCTGCTCGACCAGCTGAGAACGCACAAGGACGGGCTCGACCGGCGCAAGTACGGGCGTCTCCGCTCAACCACCGAACGCCTGCTCGATAACGTCCGCCAGATGAACAAGATCGCCATCGACGGCCGCGAGGGACGGCTATCACCGCGTCACGCGCATGCCGAGCTCGACCGGCTGGCCGCGATCATGCGCGACGTCATCGACGAGGTCCGCAAGGCCGCCGGTGTGCCCACGCCTGCAGAAGAGTCCGGTACCCGACCCGGCAGGGCAGCACAGCCCTCTGTCGTGCTCCCGAAAGCCGCTCGCGAGGCCGAGGCACCGGCAGACTCCGCTGCAGCCGTCACGCCGACACAGGCCGAGCCGGATGATGCAGAGGACGAGGACGACGAAACCGACAAGATGCTCGACGAGCTGGAGGCCGAGGCGAAGGCCAAGGCGGCCCAGGCTAGTGACAAGGAAGACGAAGAGGAGCCCGAGCAAGACGACGAGGAACCCGACGAAGACGAAGAGGAGCCCGACGAAGACGAACAGGAGCCCGACGAAGACGAAGAGAAACGCGAGTAATCATAGTCGAAGTCGTAGCGCCTCTATCCTTCATCCTTCCCCAAACCCCGTATCCCCGAATCCCCAACTCCCTAGTGCCGCTCGGCCGACGCCGACACGTACTTGGCAATCAGATCGAACAGCTCCTCCAGATCCTGCCGCATACCATCGGCATCCGAACCGGCGAGCCGTTGCAGCCGCTCGTCGATCCGCGTCCTCAGCGCCAGCGCCTGTTGGAGTGCGGCGTCGGGATCGAACTCGGCGACCGCAGCTGTTGCCGCCTCCGCCTGCCCACCCACGATCGCCAGCTGCAGCGCCGCTTCGGCGTCGGTGAGCGCGCGGCTCCGCACCGCCTCGTCCTCAGTCCCGACGTAGGCCAGCAGATTGGCGAAGACCGGGCCGAATCCCGTCGCCAGCGCCTTCAGTTGTGCCGGCGGTCTGACCAGCTGGGCGCGCAGCGCCGCCGCAGCGCGCCGGACCACTCGCCCCATTCCCGAGTGGTCGAAGGCGGCGGCGCGCTCGCGCAGGTGGCGTAGCGTGTTGGCCAGCGATTCACCGGCGAGACGCATCTGCTCCGTGTTCGACTTGAGCATCGTGTTTCGCAGGTTCTCGCTCCGCTCGAGTCTCTGGCTCGCCTCATTGATGAAGTAGCGCTCTGGTGAACCACTCTGCTCGGTAGCTACCGGGCACGATACGATGTGCGGTCCCTCCGGGAAGAAGAGATCGCTAACCCAGACCACCTGTCGCGCCCGGCGCACCTTCTCCATCACGCTTTCTTTGAGCCGGTCGACCTCGACCGCGCGGCCACCGACCTTGGTCACGGACGGCGCTTCGGGGCCGCCGACCTGCATCCCTTCCAGTACCTCACGAGCGTGGCGGAAGACAGTCAGGTAACCGGGCCCGACCGTGGCATTCAGGTCGGCGATCTGCAGGATCAGCTCCTCGACGGCACTGAGCGCTTTGTCCTCGGGCGACAGCACTTCGATCCGCTCCAGCTCGCGCAGCCGGCGAATCTTGCGGAGCATCGCCTTGAGCGGTTCCCGGTCGCGCGGATCGTTCTCGAGGCGCTCGACGGCATCGCCAAGGTCTCCGACCAGGCCCTTGAGCACCGCTTCCGCCTCGTCCAGGTCCACCTCCACCGTGGCGGAATCGGGGTCCGACTCATCCGTCACGGTCTCCGGGGTCACGGACGCCGGCTCATCGCCTAAAGCGTCGGCAGCCTTCCGCAACCTGGCTTCCGCTGCCCGGTCGGCTTCCGGCAGGGCAGCCACCACCGAGTCCAGCTCCCTGACCACCTCCTGCAGCGCACGGCTCAGGTCCTCGGTCCATTCACGCTTCCCCGCGATTACCTGGACCGAGACCTTCTGCAGCGCCGTCGACGCATAAGCAGCCGCCTCGTGGTTAGCGAGTACGGCCGCGTGATGAAGCCGCCGCGCCGCGCGACGAATCCCGTCCGCACTCGCGCCCCCTTCCCCGCCCAGCGCGTCGTGCAGGCGATCCAGGTACTTGCGCCCGTCAGCGGCGAATATCTCGTATAAGTTGGAGCTCATTGATGATTGGAGCCGGGGACCGGTAAAGGTCCAATACCCCTGGTTCTGGCAACGGAGTGGCTTTACAGTCGCCGCGGCGAAATTCAATCCGCCTTGGCCTCCCCCTCCCTCGCTGCCGCCTCTCCTTGCTCGGCAGACATCTGGCCGGCGGTAACGCGTATCTCTTCAATCAACTCCTTGAGTCGGCCCTCGATCCTGTCCATCTCCTGAAGCGCCGCCTCCCGACTTCGGAAGCCGCGCTCGGCGTCGACCGCCATCCAGTTGAGCCGGCGGATCTCGTCGAGCAGCTGGCCGACCTGCGAGCGCAGCTGCACGAAGCGACGCTTGTGGACCTTGTCGGCCGGCGACTGAGTCACGAGCTCGACCACACCGAGCCGGGCGGACGACCAGACGATCGGCGCCAGCAAGAGGAGGCCGAGACTGAGCCGCGCCGCGGGCTCCTCGGCGAAGTAGATGACGGCAGCGTCCGCCAAAAGGGAGACAACAAGAACGACGACTTCTAGTGTTGGACGACGTGGCATCAGGGCCTCCGCCTGGGTTTCGCTGTGGCGTGTGGAGCGTGTCGGCAGGGGGAGCTAGGCGATCAGCCAACTGTGTAAACTAGACAGAATAGGGCATTTGCGCCAGTTTTCCCCGATGAATCCGGAGGTGGCAGCCCGCCTGCTCAGCGAGGAGCTATACGAAGCCCTCGCCCCGAGTGACGCTTCGGCAAAGGCGTACGCCCTGACCGTCCGACCGCCTGCCGACCTGGCGCCCGACACCTCCTTCCGCATCCACGCCTCCCTCGGCTCCCACGCGCTGGAAACCGACCTGCCCACAGGCCTGGCCATCGCCTACCTGGCCGACGAGGAAGCGGCGGTCGACGAATGGAAGCAGTGGGTCGCCGGGCTACGACAGCGTCTTTTGTCGATCGGTAATTCGGCAATCCGTGACTAATTGACCAATTGACCAATTGAAACCGGCCCAACTCTCAACTCAAGTAGTCGGTCGTTCAATCGCTCTTGTAGTCATGGATTCTCAGTTCCCAACGAATCACCCACCAAGTACCTTTTCCACTTCCCGAACCGCCGAAGCGGCCAGTTCCTCACATTCCGCCACCAACCCACCAACCTGATCCCGCATCTCTTTGTTGAACGCATCATCCGAGATGTGCCGCAGGTTGATACGCACGTTATAGGCGGCGGCGTGCGCGCCGGCGCGGGCCATGTGCGCCCCGCTACCCACATCGCTCACCATCTCGGGATCGGCAAGTTCGGCCATCTCCTTGCAGAGGATCAGTGCATCACGACACAACTCGACGGTACCCAGCGGAACCCGGGTAGCCGCCTTGTAGCCTTCTTCCATTGCCTGCGCACGCTCTGCCCGTTCCTTCTCCGTGTCCTTTGGCATGCGCATGGCATCGATGACCGAATCGAACGCGCGAGTATCCTCATCAACGCCGCGGATCAGCGCGTCCTTCACATCCTGAGCACGCTCGGCGATCGAACACAGGTGGTCGTAGTGTTTATCGAACTCACCTTTGCCCACCGACAGGTTCGCCACCATTCCGGCCAGTGCGCCGCCCAACGCGCCGGCGAGCGCTGCCACCGAACCGCCGCCGGGGGCCGGCGTGTCGCGCGAAACTTCATCGACGAAGTCGTAGGTCCGCCGTAGGACCAGCGGACCTTCGACCTGGGGCACACCCAGCACCTTCTCCTCAGCCTCGAACGGCGCCACATCCCGCAGTCCCATCGACTGAATGGCCGTTTCCATGAGATCGGGGATCGGGAGCCCACTCGACTTCCCCATTCGCTGTAGGTAGAACCCGGCCGCCTCGCGCAGCGCGACGAAGGGGACGACCCCGACGATCTCAGAGCCGGTGATCGCGATGCCCCGCTTACGCGCCTCTTCCCGCGCCGCCTCCAGTACCTCGTGTGGCGGACTCACCTTGTAGTCGGTGAGGTTCATGCTGATCTGCGCCCGCTTGTAATCGTCGATCACCCAGCCGATCGCCTTCACGTTCGTGAACCGACCGTCGGTGAAGACGGGTCCGCTGGGGTTTTCGGGATCGATTCCCAGATCTTCGTAGCGCCGGCGAAGGTCGCCGCCATGCACCTCGCGGTAGTGCTCAACCAGAGCTTCGAACGACTCGCCGACGAAGTCGCAGGGGCCGCAAGGGTAGGTACCGTCTTCTGGAAAGCGGACTACCTCACCCTTGTAGTAGAACGGCTCCGTATTGCCGCGGCGCTTCCAGCGTCCGCGTTCGCGCAGCACGTACGCGATCTCGTTGGCGTAGCGACGGTCGGTCGTATTGAGGTTGATGTTGTACGCGATCAGGAACTCGCGCGCACCTACCGCGGTGGCGCCGGCCCTCGGATTGAACTCGGCGGGGCCGAAATCGGGCTTCCATTGCGGATCATTCAGCTTCTCGGCCAACCCCTCGTATTGACCCGCCCGAACCTTGGCCAGGTTCTTACGTTCCGGTACGCTGGCCGCGTGCTCGTAGAGGTAGACCGGTATCCCGAGCTCGTCCCCGATCCGCCGACCTACCTGTCGAGCGATCTCGGCACAGTCCTCCATCGTCACGCCGGAGACCGGCACGAACGGACAGACATCGGTCGCACCGAAACGCGGGTGGGCTCCCTGGTGCCCGCGCATGTCGATGACCTCGGCAGCACGCTTGACGGCGCGGAAGGCCGCCTCGGCGACGTCAGCCGGCGCGCCGACGAACGTAACGACGGTCCTGTTGGTATCGCGGCCCGGGTCGACGTCGAGCAGCCGCACGCCCTGGACCGTTTCGATCGTGTCGGTGATCTCCTTGATGACCGCGTCGTTTCTTCCCTCAGAGAAGTTGGGGACGCACTCGACGATCCTCTCCATCATCGCTCCCTAATAGCTGATTTGCGGTGTGATCAGGCGCTGCCCAAGAAACTAGTTCGCGCCGGACTCCGTGCCGATGAGCCGCTCGACCTCCCGAACTACGGTCGCCGGACCGAACGGCTTGCCGACGACCTGCGCTCGCAGCGATCGAACCGTCTCGAGCGTCTCAGCCGAATGCTGCCCACATATCACGATCGCCGGCACATCAAGCAGCCTGGGGTCTCCACGGAACTCGCGCAATACCTCGAGCCCGTCCTTCTCCGGGATCTCCATGTCGGTGAGCAAAAGATCGGGTGGCCGCTGCCGCGCGAGATCCAGCGCCCGGGCCCCGCTCGCCACCTCGAGACAGGCGAACCCCGCCCGCCTGAGACCCCGGGCCAGGGCCAGGCGAACCGTGGGATCGTCCTCGACCAACAGAATGACGCGCCGCCGCGGGCTCGATATCAGTCGTGCTGCTTCGGCTACCAGAGCGTCTGCATCGCCGACCATCCAGCCATCGGCGCCGTAGGCTATCGCCTGATTAAAATCACCACCTGGACCCGTCAATAGCGCCGGGATGTCGACGCTGGCGGGCGCATTCCTCAACTGCATTACGAACTCCAGCCCGTGCATGTCTTCCAGCTCGAGGCCGGCCAAGACAACATCCACGTTCCCCGCCCCGATAATCTCCAGCGCCTCCACGCCACGCGCCGAATCGAACACCTCCCAACCCTCAGCCTCGAATTGCACCCGCAACAGCCGCTTGAGGTCAGGATCCCTCTCCAGTAGCAGAACCCTCTTCGGGCCTGCCGAGACCCGTGGCTCCGCCTCCTCCACCCTCGGCTCACCGTAGGCAAGCCGCAGACGAACGAAGAACTTCGAGCCGGTGCCCTCCTCGCTCTCCGCCCACAAGTCGCCGCCGAATTGCTCGACTATCGCCCGGCAGATCGCCAGCCCCAGTCCGGCCCCACCGTGCGAGCGCGTCGCCGATCGCTCCAGCTGCTGGAACTTCTCGAAGATCGACTCCAGTTGATCCGCCGGTATGCCCGGCCCTTCATCGGTTATCCGCAGCACTGCCTGTTCGCTCTGCTTCCACCAGCCCAGGCGCACGCAGCCGCCACTGGGAGAGAATTTCACCGCATTCGACAGCAGGTTGACGATGACTTGCTGAAGACGATCGGCGTCGGCTACGACCAGGGTCTCAGGGTCCGAATCCTCCTGCTCGATGCTGACACCCTGTTCCTCTGCGAACGCCTCCACCGCATCGATCGCCCGGGCCGCGGCTTCGTCTATCGCGATCGGCTCCAGCTTCGTGACCACGCGACCGCTCTCGATCCGCGAGAGATCCAGCAGGTCGTCTACCAGCCGGATCAGACGATCGAGGTTGCGCAACGCGATCTCGAGCAGTTCGCGCGTCGCTTCGGAAACCTCGCCCGCCGCTCCTCGGGTCAGCAGGTTGAGCGAGGTCTTGACCGAAGTCAACGGGGTGCGCAGTTCATGACTCACCAGCGACACGAACTCGCTCTTGCTCGCCTCCGCCTCCGCCTCGCGCGTAACATCGCGATACACCACGATCTGACCGAGCACCTCGCTATCCGCGCCCCGAACCGTGGCCACCGTCCGCTGGCAGACCAGCTTGCGCGGAAACTCGAACTCTACCCGGTCGCTTAACGGCGCGCCGCCACTCTGCAGCGCGGCGATCTGGGCCGCTAGCGCCTCTCGGCTGGCGAGAGAACGCGCCAGCACTCGGTTGAC
>JASFTI010000087.1:0-11631 GCA_050053635.1 Gemmatimonadales bacterium | reverse complement strand
ATCACCGGCGAGGAGTAGACCTCTTCGTAGTGACCCCTGAACGCGGCGACGCGATAGACCTTCGGCGCTTCAGCTCATCCAAGAAACTACGCAACTGAGTAACCATGACTCGCTCACGAGTTCGAGCGGCCGGTCTCTCTCAAGATATCCTGAAATCGAGGATCGTCGTGCAGCGCTTCGAACCCCCTAAGCGCAACAAGCCCTTCAACGCCTGCGGACCGGGCATCCAGCCCGCGCCTCAGCCAATCGAAGGCACGCTCTCTTTCACCGCAGACCGCGTAGAGCTCAGCTATCAGTTCCGGCATGATGTAGGAAATCTCGGCTGTCTGTTCCAATTCACCAGCGATCTCCAAAGCCTGTTGCTTGCGACCCATCCAAGCCAGCATGATGCCTTTCCCGGTGGAGGGTCTGCCCAGCGTCCGCTCAGCGGCCTCGAAGGCCTGCATCGCCTCGTCGTATCGACCTTGCTCACTGAGTGCCCTGCCCAGTATGGAGTCGTGATAGATCATTCCTGGGGCCAGTTCCTGCGTGACCTGGTACTGGCGAATCGCGGCATCGGGCTGGCCGTCGAACAGGTAGAACCACTCGAGCATATGGCTGTGCGCCGCGGAGAGGGGGTCGAGCTCGAAGGCGCGCTTCGCCGACGAGATCGCACCGGACCGGTCTCTCATGCCGGTCTTGACATGAGCGAGTAGATTGTGTGCCTCGGCGAGGTTCGGGTTCAGCTCCAGCGCTCTCTCCATCTCGCGGCGACCCTCATCCCAACGCCACTCGTGAATGGCACGCACGTATCCCCGCGTCGCGTGGGCCTCCGCGAGGTTCGGATCGAGCGCGATCGCTCGGCCCAGCGCCTCCACCGCCTTCGCTGTGGTTTCCAGCGGTGACAGGTAGGCATCCCCGAGCCAAAGGTAGGCTGTGGCCATCCCGGCGTAGGCGGGCGCGAAACCTGGATCGATCGACAACACCTCTCTGTAATGGTGGATCGCTTGTTCCAGGCTCTCCCGTGTCAATCGCTGCGAGCAGAACCGTGCCCTCAGGTACTGATCGTAGGCCCGCGGATCGACGCGCCGCCCCGTGTGCCGGACATCCTCCCAACCCCGGGTGAGCCCGGCCTCGAGGGTCTCGCCGATCGACTCGGCGATCTCCCGCTGTACCATCAGGATATCCCCAAGCTCGCGATCGAAGCCCTCCGACCACAGGTGGTAGCCGTCCGCCACATCGATCAGCTGCGCCGTGATCCGCACCCGATCGCCAACCCGGCGAACGCTTCCTTCCACCACATGGGCGACCTTCAGAGCCTCCCCGATCTCGCCGATCGCGGCGCCCTTGCGCTTGAAGGCGAATGACGACGTCCGGGCCGCCACACGCAGACCGGGCACGCGCGCCAGGGTGTTGAGCAGCTCCTCGCTGATCCCGTCGCTGAAGTATTCGTTCTCCGGGTCCGCACTAAGATTCTCGAACGGCAACACCGCAACCGAGAGCCTCGGGGGCGAAGGCCGCTTGCCCGCCTCCGCTGCGCCCTCCTCCCGTGTGCGCTCGACACCGGCAGGCGTGATGTCGAACGCCCAGGCGAGCACGACGGCAATCGGGAAGCCGAGCACTGTGAGGACGATGACCAGAGTGAGTACCCAAGCGGGGAGATTGAGGCCCGGCACCGCGATCTCCGCCGCCTGCCAGATGACGAAGGCGACGGCGGTGTACACCACGGCGACGCGATAGACGCGCCGTCGCTTCAGTTCATCGGTCAGCCGCTTCAGACGGGACATGCTGCCTCTTCGCGGCCCCAGGATTGTCGGGGCTTTCAGCCGAGGAAGTGACTTCGGTTACAAGATGGCCCGCGTCGGAGCCGCGAGCAAACCGTTCAGCCCGGGTCCCTGACCCCGGCACCATGGCACGCGTTGCGCAACCTGCCTGGTTATCGCAAAGTGGACATGGCCCGGTCAAGACGGACAGCCAGCGATAAGGAGGCCCCATGCCTGAGGTCGTCAACCTGGCCCAGAAATTCTCCCTGTTCACGGAGCATTGGAGCCCAAAGATCGCCGGCGAGCTGAACGATTTCTACGTCAAGCTCGTCAAGCTTCAGGGCGAATTCGTCTGGCACCATCATGATGACGAAGACGAGATGTTCCTCGTGGTGAAGGGCCGGTTGCAGATGAAGTTCCGCGATGAGGACCTCTGGTTGAACGAAGGCGAGTTCGTGATCGTGCCCCGGGGTGTCGAGCACATGCCCGTCGCGCCGGAAGAGGTCCACGTCGTCCTGTTCGAGCCGAAGTCGACGCTCAACACCGGCAACGTCGAGAGCGACAGGACCGTGACGGACCTGGATCGCATCTAACAGCGCCAGCCCTGTTGCAATGAGGAGGTAACCATGTCGAGCAAGAGACCAGCAACCCTGCTCGCCGTCATCGTGATGGGAGTCCTCGCGGTGACCGCGGCTGTTCACTCGCCGGCCGGGGACCAGCAGCTCATGGTGCAAACGGGCCCGACGGTGAAGGCCTATCTCACCCTAGCAGAAATCGAGGGCGCGGTCACGGAACGCGCGCATGCGAACTCGATCGAGGTGCTCGACTTCAACTGGGGGATTTTCAACGCGGTCCCGCGTCCGGGTGCGCAGATCGTCGCCGGGGTTCGGCCCGAGTTCCAGGACCTCGTCATCACCAAGCCGCTCGACAAGTCCAGCCCGATCCTCGCGCTGGCGGCGGCCGAAGGGAGGACGGTCCAGGAAGCCGAGCTGGTCTTCTATGCGCGAGCCTCGGACGAGGAGCCGACAGGGAGCGTCCGGCTGACGCGCGTCAGAATCCGTTCGGTGGAAAGTGGGACGGGCTCGTCGGCCGGCCTCACAGAGACCGTGAGCCTGGCGTTTAGCCGTGTCCAGTGGACCTACTTCCACACCGATGAGCGTGGGGGAAGGGCGAGCATCGTTGCGGGCTGGGACGTCGCGGAAAACAGGGCTTATTGAGCAGCGGTCCGTGCTGACCCACCGGTTGCGGGCGTCGGGGCGGGTCGTCGAGCGGAGCTGGGGTTAGCGACCACGCGATCGCGGCGCAGCCGCGAGCGCGGGGGAGGCCGGAGCGAGACGACCCGCCCTGACGCCCATTACCCCCTAGGTGACGCGCGCTTCGGCTGCCTCGGCGCGTGCCGCGCTTTCGGTGTGCGCCGCGCCGGGCAGTAGCGCACGGCGGCCTAGCGCCACGGCCAGCGTGCCGGCGATCACCAGCAGCGATCCGGTGGCGCTCCAGATGTCAAGAAACTCACCGAAGAAGATCATCCCCCAGATTGCCACGAGCACGATCTGCGAGTAACCGATCGTCATCGCCCGAGCGGCGGGCTCCAAGCTCAGACCACGCGTCAGGAAGACCTGACCGATCAGGGTGCTGACGCCGACGCCGAGCAGAACGAGCCACTCCCAGCCTTGGGGCAAGTGAAAGCCCGGCCAGAAGGGAGCGGTAGCGGGGATTATCACGAGCGGGAAGTAAAAGACTATGACGAGCGGGTGCTCCGTCTTGCTCGCCTCGCGGACCGTCACGTAGGCGCCGGCCGCCAGGACCGCGCCGAGCAACGCGGCGCCGACACCCAAAAGGTCGGTTCCCGCGGCGGCGCTGCCGAACAGAAAGCCGGGTCGCGTGATGAGGAGAACGCCGGCGAAGCTAACCGCTATCGAGGCGAGGATCCGGCCAGTGACCGGTTCGCGGAGCAGGAGGGCGGCGAGCAGGGCGGTCCAGAGTGGGCTGGTGAAGTGGAGGACCGTGGCCTCGGCGATGGCGATCCGCGTCAGGGCGAAGTAGAAGCAACTCATCGCCGCGAAGCCGATCAGCCCGCGCAACACCAGGATCCAGCGTCGGTTCCCCCACAGCCCGATCCCAGCGCGTCGCACTAACCAGTAGCTGAGCACCAGGCTGACAACGCCGCGACTGAAGACGATCTCCTGGACCGGCAACCGCCGGCCCGCCAGCTTGACCAGCACGCTCATCAGGCTGAAGAAGAGGGTGCTGGCGAGGATGTAGCGCACGCCAGAGGGCAGGAAACCGCGTGTGCTCGAGCCGGTCATGCGCTCAATCTAGTGGCCTCGAGGACTTTGGATACGGGGCCACCGCCCGTATCCCCAACATCTCCTCGCCTCTCTTGTCGGGCATCCAGGCCGCGCCTTAGCTTCAGGCGCAGATTAGCCAGGGAGTGGTGCATGGGAGACATTCTGGGTGTCAAGAGGTTCAGCCGCCGCGTGGCGGCCCAGGCGAGGGGGCGTCCCGGCTGGCTCTCCAACATCATCTGGCACATCAACAGCTACCTCGTCACCAACATCACCGTCACACTCGCCTGGGTCTTTTTCCACGTCTTCAACCGGACGACTGTGATCGGCCGCCAGCACGTGGGCGACGACCCGAACACGCTGCTGCTCTCCAACCACCAATCGATGATCGACAGCTTGCCGGTCGGGATCGGCGCCTTCTACCCGAAGTCGTGGATCCGGCCCTACCTCGTGCCCTGGCATCCAGCGGCACGCGAGAACTTCTTCAAGAACCGGCTCATCGCCTGGTGGTCTACGCACACGCGCTGCATACCGGTGAGACCGGGCAGACGTGACCTGCACGCGCTCCATAAGATGATGGAGGTATTGCCCAAGGGGACGATCATCCTCTTCCCCGAGGGGACGCGCAGCCGCAGCGGCAACGTCGGGAGGGGACGGCCGGGGGCAGGGCTGCTGGCGTTGGCGACCAAGCCCCGGGTGATCCCGGTCGCGATCGACGGCATGCAGGACCTGCTGCCAATCGGCCGCACGTTCCCCAGGATCGGACAGCACATCTACATCAAGTACGGCGAGCCGATCGATTACTCCGAGCTGGCCTCCCAGCCACGCACGCGCGAGACGGCCCAGGCCCTGGTGGACAAGGCTATGGTGGAGATTCGCGCGCAGCATGAAGCGATTTGCCGCCTCCGCAGGAAGAAGCGCCGCAAGGAGTAGCCGGTAGCTGGCACCTTCCGTCGCCATCCGTTACCATAGCCCCGCTTTCACAAACCCCAACAGGCAGGTTGCCATGCGGCTCGTTCCACTTTCGCTGCTCATATTGCTCATAGCCGCCTGCGATCGAGGCGGCCGGGAGCAAACCGCTGCCGCGCCAGAGCTTCCAGAGGGCGCCCAGGCCATGTCGCTCTCAGGACAAGCGCTCTACCCGCCGGAGATGTCCGAGGAGGCGCGCATCGACCGTGAGGCCAGGCTGGCCGAGGCGCGCGCCGACTACGAAGCCGACCCGGACGACGCCGAGGCGATCATCTGGCTCGGTCGCCGCACCGCCTACCTGGGAGAGTACCAGGAGGCCATCGCGATCTACAGCGACGGGATCGCCAAGCACCCCGATAACCCGCGTATGTACCGTCACCGGGGCCACCGCTACATCACGGTGCGTCGCTTCAACGATGCCATAGCCGACCTCGAGCGCGCGGCACAGCTCGTCGAGGGCACTGAGGATGAGGTCGAGCCCGACGGTATGCCTAACGCCCGCAACATCCCAACCAGCACGCTGCACTCCAACATCTGGTATCACCTGGGGCTCGCCTACTACTTGAACGGCGACTTCGAGAACGCGTTGCGCGCCTACCGCGAGTGCATGACGGTCTCGCGGAACCCGGACATGCTCGTGGCAACTTCGCACTGGCTATACATGACGCTGAGACGGCTGGGCCACGAGGATGAAGCAGCGGCGGTGCTCGAGCCGATCCATGCCGAGCTGGACGTCATCGAGAACGACACCTACCACCGGCTGCTGCTCATGTACAAAGGCGAACTCGATGCCGACGCTTTGCTGGCAGAGGCGCAGGTGGCGGACGGGCTCGAGAACGCGACGCTGGGCTACGGGATCGGCAACTGGCACTACTACAACGGCCGCCTGGAACAGGCGCAGAGTGTCTTCCGTAGTGTGCTCCAAGGCTCCCAATGGGCAGCCTTCGGATACATCGCCGCCGAAGCAGCCGTGCAACGCACGTGGCCCACCGTTTCCTGACAACCGCAAACCTATGAGGCCTTCGATGAGAACCCTTCGGATACTGATCGCCATCGCGCTCATAGCGATCCCGGCAAGACCGCTCCAGGCGCAAATCGACGCCCGGATGCTCCGACAGCCGGACGTCTCGAACACGCATATCGCCTTCGTCTACGCCGGCGACATCTGGGTCGTCCCCAAGAGCGGCGGCACGGCGCAGCGCCTAAGCTCGCCGAGCGGCGAAGAGTCGGTACCCCGCTTCTCCCCGGACGGCTCGACCATCGCTTTCACCGGCAACTACGACGGCAACGCCGACATCTACACGATACCGACGCTAGGCGGCGAGCCGCTGCGTATCACACATCACCCGATGGTCGACCGTGTGGTCGACTGGTACCCGGACGGACGCAGCATCCTGTATGCGTCGTCCATGGAGAGCGGTCGCCAGCGGTTCAACCAGTTCTACCGTGTGGCCGGTCAGGGCGGTCTGCCCGAGAAGCTGCCTGTTCCCTACGGCGAGTTCGGGGCCATCTCGCCTGACGGCGAGTTGCTGGCGTACATGCCGAGAAGCCGGGATTTCCGTACCTGGAAACGATACCGCGGCGGCTGGGCACCGGAGATCTGGTCGTTCGACCTCCGGGACTACTCGTCACGCAACATCACCGTCAGCGACGCGAACGACGCCCACCCCATGTGGCACGGTCGCACGCTCTACTTCCTCTCCGACCGCGGCGCGAACCTGCGCCACAACATCTGGGCCTACGATCTGGATTCCGAGGCTTTCCGACAGGTCACCGATTTCAGCGATTTCGACATCCACTTCCCGGCCATCGGGCCATCCGACATCGTCTTCGAGGCGGGCGGCCGCCTCTACCTGCTCGACCTCGCCAGTGAAGAGTACAGGGAGGTCGACGTCGATGTGGTCACCGATCTAGCCACCGTGAAACCGCGCAGCGAGAGCGTCTCCGACCTGATCTTCAACGCTTGGATCTCACCCAGCGGAAAGCGGGCGGTCTTCGAGGCCCGCGGTGATCTCTTCACAGTCCCGGCCGAGCACGGTCCGATCCGCAATCTGACGGCGAGCAGCGGGACCGCGGAGCGTTACCCGACCTGGTCACCGGACGGCAAGTATATCGCCTACTGGAGCGACCGTTCGGGTGAGTACGAGCTCACGCTGCGGCCCGCCGACGGATCGGGCTCCGAGGAGCGCCTGACCTCGCTGGGCGCCGGTTATCGCTACCGGCCCCACTGGTCGCCGGACAGCAAGAAGCTGGCGTTCGTCGACCAGGCGAAGACGATCTACATCTACGACGTCGACAGTGGACGCACGCTCGAGGTCGACCAGGACATGTGGATGACGCACGGCGGCTTGAACGCTTTCAGAGTCAGTTGGTCAGCGGACAGCCGCTGGATGGCGTACTCGCGTGGGCTCGAGAACCGCAGCGGCGCCATCTTCCTCTACGACCTGGAGGCCGGCCGGCTTCACCAGGTGACTCCCGGCTACTACTCCGACTTCCAGCCTACTTTCGACCCGGACGGCAAGTACCTGTACTACCTATCGAATCGGACATTCCAACCTGTGTACAGTGACGTCGACAACACGTGGGTGTATCCGAACGCGACGAACATCGTCGCCGTATCGCTGCGCCCGGACGTGCCGTCGCCGCTGGCACCGCGCAGCGACGACGAGCAGGCCGAAACAGAGGACGAAGAAGGCGAGGAGAATGGTGACGACGGGGCCGAAGGTGTCGAGATCGAGCTCGAGAACTTCGAGCATCGCGTGGTCATCCTCCCGCCCGAGGCCGGCAACTATACCCAGATCCAGGCCGTCTCGGGCAAGGTCCTCTATCGCCGCCTGCCCAAAACGGGCTCGGGAGACGACGAGAGCCCGATCGTCTTCTGGGACCTCGAGGAACGCGAGGAGAAGACCGTCATGGCGGATGCCGACGGCTTCCTCGTGACCGCCGACGGTAAGAAGATGCTCGTGCGGAACAACGGGTCGTTCGCCATCGTCAGCGTGGGTCCGAACCAGAAGATGGATACGCGGCTGCGCACGAGCGAGATGGAGACGACGATCGATCCGCGAGCGGAGTGGCGCCAGCTGTTCACCGACGCCTGGCGCCTGGAGCGCGACTTCTTCTACGACCCAGGGATGCACGGCGTCGACTGGAACGCCATGCGCCAGAGGTACGGTCGTCTGCTCGACTACGCCGTGACCCGCTGGGACGTGAACTTCGTTATCGGCGAGCTGATCGCCGAGCTCAATGCGTCGCATACTTACCGGGGCGGCGGCGACATCGAGTCGGCCGAGCGGCGCAGCGTCGGCCTATTGGGTGTCGATTGGAGCCTGGAGAGCGGCGCCTACCGGATCGAGAAGATCATCGACGGCGCGCCCTGGGACGCTGAGGTGCGCTCGCCGCTGGCGCGTCCCGGCGTCGACGTGAACGAGGGCGACTACGTGCTGGCGGTGAACGGCGTGCCGCTGGACACATCGAAGGACCCCTGGGCCTCGTTCCAGGGCCTCGCCGGCAGGACGGTGGAGCTCACGGTGAACAGCCGGCCGACGATGGACGGCGCGCGCAACGTGTTGGTCGAGACGCTGCGCAGCGAGACGCGGCTGCGTCACCTGGCCTGGATCGAGGGGAATCGCGTGCGCGTCGAGGAGGCGAGCGACGGACGGGTCGGCTACGTCTACGTGCGAAGCACCGGCGGCGACGGTCAGCGCGAGCTGGTCCGTCAGTTCGCCGCGCAATTCCACAAGGACGGACTGATCATCGACGAGCGCTTTAACAGCGGCGGTCAGATACCTGACCGCTTCGTCGAGCTGCTACACCGGCCACCTCTGGCCTTCTGGGCGGTGCGGTCGGGCGCCGACTGGCAGTGGCCGCCGGTAGCGCACTTCGGCCCCAAGGTCATGCTGATCAACGGCTGGAGCGGCTCGGGCGGCGACGCCTTCCCCTACTACTTCAGGAAGTACGGCGTCGGCCCCCTGATCGGGACGCGCACCTGGGGCGGGCTCATCGGCGTGAGCGGCGTCCCACAGCTCATCGACGGCGGTGTAGCTACGGTCCCGACCTTCCGTATGTACAGCACCGACGGCGTCTGGTTCGCGGAAGGATACGGCGTCGATCCCGACATCGAGGTTCTGGAGGACCCGACGCCGCTGGCGCGAGGCGTCGACCCGCAGCTCGAGCGGGCGATCCAGGAGACGCTGCGCTTGCTGGAGGAGAACCCACCGGTCCGAGCGCAGCGGCCGGGGTACGAGAAGCGGACCGTCAACCAGCGTTAGTGCACTTAGGCCAGACCAGCGCCGGGGCGCGCTTCGCGAGAGGCGCGCCCCGGTTTATCTTGCACTACAGGATGGAACTAGGACCGAGTGGTTTCGCGATTACGGGTACGAGTACGATCACGATAACGGGTGGGAGTGCACGGAATGGTTGAGGGGAAGGAAGAGCACAAGCACACCAATCGACTAATCAACGAGACCAGTCCATACCTATTGCAGCACGCCCACAATCCGGTGGACTGGTATCCGTGGGGCGATGAGGCGCTGAAGCGAGCACGCACCGAGGACAAGCTGATCCTGCTTTCCATCGGGTATTCGGCCTGCCACTGGTGCCACGTCATGGAGCGCGAGTCGTTCGAGGACGAGGCGATCGCGACCTTGATGAACGACGGCTTCGTGAACGTCAAGGTCGACCGCGAAGAGCGGCCCGACCTCGACGAAATCTACATGGCCGCCACCGTAGCGATGAACCGCGGTCAGGGCGGCTGGCCGATGACGGTCTTCCTGACGCCGGAGCTGGAGCCGGTATTCGCCGGCACCTACTTCCCTCCCCACGACATGCACGGTCGACCCGGTTTCTCGACCCTGCTGGTGCAGGTCTCGCGCGCCTGGCACGAAGACCGCGAGAGCCTGCGCCGGCGGGCCGGCGAGTTCGCCGAGATGTTGCGCCGCCACCAGGACTTGGGACCGCCGCTATCCGTGGGTGAAGCGGAATTGAAGCAGGCGTTGGGGCAATACAGCCAGGAGTTCGACGCCGAGTACGGCGGCTTCGGCCCGGCCCCCAAGTTTCCTCCCGCCGTGGGGATTTCGCTGTTGCTGAGACTTCACCGCCGGTTCGGCGACCCGCACGCATTGGCGATGGCTCGGGGTACACTGGAGGCGATGGCGCGGGGCGGTATGTACGACCATGTGGGCGGCGGATTCGCGCGCTACTCCACCGATCGCCGCTGGCTGGTGCCCCACTTCGAGAAGATGCTCTACGACAACGCGCTGTTGGCGAAGGCATACCTCGAGGGTTACCAGGTCACCGGTGATGAGTTCTTCCGCCGCGTCGCGACGGAGACGCTAGACTACATCCTGCGCGAGATGGTGGCAGCTGAGGGCGGATTCTTCTCGTCCACCGACGCGGACTCGGAAGGTGAAGAGGGGCGGTTCTTCGTTTGGACGCCCGAGCAAATCGCCGAAGTTCTCGACGAAGAAGAGGCGCGTCAGTTCAACGCCTACTACGACATTTCGCCGGCGGGCAACTGGGAGGGCGTGAGCATCCCGAACGCGCCACGCGCGCTCGAGGCTGTGGCGGAGCAGCTCGGCGTAGACCCCGACGAGCTCGAGCGGTCTCTGGAGACCGCGCGGAACAAGGTCTACGAAGCGCGGCAGCGGCGAGTGAAGCCGGGTCTCGACGACAAGATCATCACAGCCTGGAACGGCCTGATGATCGGCGCGCTCGCCGAGGGCCACCGGGTGCTGGGTGAGCCTCGCTACCTGGAGGCGGCGGAGCGGGCCGCCGGCTTCGTCCTCGATAAGCTGTCACGTGAGGACGGCGGGCTCTACCGCACGTACCGCGAAGGCAAGGCCCACCTGAACGCCGTTCTGGAGGACTATGCCTACCTGAGCGAGGCGCTGATCGATTTGTACGAGGCGGGCGGCTCAATCGACTGGCTGCGCGAGGCGGAGCAACTACTGGAGCGAACGCTGGCCGATTTCCACGACGAGGAAACGGGTTCTTTCTTCAACACCGCGAGCGATCACGAGAAACTGATCATTCGCTACCGAGACGGCGCCGACGGTGCGACGCCCTCGGGCAACGCCGTTACCGCCCATGCGTTGGCCCGTCTGTCGTACCATCTCGACCGCCACGAGCTTCGGCACGCTGCGGTCGGCGCCATCAAGGCTTTCGGCCCCCTCATCTCGCGCTTCCCCCGCGCGTTCGCCACAACGTTCCGCGCGGTCGACCTGCTGCTGGAGGGGCCAGTGGAAATCGCCCTGGTGGGAGAGGAGGGGGCGACCGATCTGGATGCGCTGCAGCGCGCCGTGGCGGAGCACTACCTACCGAACCGGATAGTAGCCGTCCTCGACCCGGATGCCGATGACGGTTCCGCCGAGCTACCGCTGCTGCGCGGAAAGCAACTCGTGAACGGTAGAGCAGCGCTCTACGTCTGCCGCAACTTCGCCTGCCGGGCGCCAGTCACCGACCCAGCGGCTGTCGCCGCCGCGCTGGACGCGCCGCTCGCCGACGAGCGACGGTCGACGACGATTGCGATCCATCTCCCCGGCCGTGCCACCCCGGCGGACACCGCCCGCTACGCAGCCCGCTTCCCGGGAACCGGGTCCACCGAGCTCGGGGCTACAGGACTGCGGGTCGGCCGCCTG
>JASFTI010000086.1:0-11720 GCA_050053635.1 Gemmatimonadales bacterium | reverse complement strand
CTTTGCCCTGATGTTCAGGCTGGGCAACCTTGGCCGGATAATCGGCACACGCACCATGGGCGCCGGCATCGGGCCGTACGTGCACATACCGTCGCTCATCGATGGTGGTCGCATCGGCATACCGAATCGAGCGGCCTACGATCCCGCCGGCTCGTGGGGCATCGAGAACATGGGTGTCGAACCGCATCTCGAAGTCGAATGGTATCCTATAGACTGGCGGGAGGATCGCGACCCGCAGCTGCAGGCGGCGATTAACGCGGCGCTACAAGAAATCGTGGACAACCCGCCATACGAGGTCGTCAAGCCCGATTACCCGGTCCATCGCTAGTGCCCACTGGGACAGTAACCGACGGTGTTTAGTGCGATGCCTCAGCCAAGACGCAAGCGCGTACTGGTCGCGGCGGTATGCGCCGTGCCCGTGCTGATCGCACCCGCTGGCGCCCCCCAGGTGTCGCAAGTCTGCGATCCGACTATCGATCTCCCCGATGGATTCTGCGCCCAGATCTTCGCCGACAAATTGGGACGTGCCCGACATGTCGTCGTTGCCGAGAACGGGGATGTGTTCGTGGCTCTGCGTCGGAGTCGTGGTGGCGGCCCCGTGGGCGTGGTCGCGTTGCGCGACACGGACGGCGACGGAGAGGCGGACGTCCGCCGGAATTTCGGTGACGTCGGCGGTACCGGTATCGCTCTGCACGATGGCTATCTGTACTTCGGAGCCAACGACCGAGTGATCCGTTATCCGCTGCTAGCCGGCGGCCTCGAGCCCTCCGGAGCCTCACAGACCATCGTCTCCGGGCTGCCGGCCGATCGTAGCCATCGGGACAAGTCGATCGCCATCAGCGCGGCCGGAGAGCTGTACGTTAACATCGGCTCGCCCTCGAACGCTTGCCAGGAAGAAGGTCGCACGGCTGGTTCGCCCGGAATCGACCCCTGCCCGGATCTCGAGCGCCGTGCCGGCATCTGGAAGTTTGACGCCGAACGGCAAGGACAGCGGCAGGAGGATGGCGAGCGCTTCGCCACAGGACTGAGGAATGTCGTGGCGCTGACGCTGCACCCCGAAAGCGGCGACGTCTACGGCGTCCAGCACGGTCGCGACCAGCTGGGCGGTCTCTGGCCGGATCTATTCACAGCCGCGGATAACGCCGAGAAGCCCTCGGAAGAGCTGGTGAGGATCGAGCGGGGCGACGATTTCGGCTGGCCGTATTGCTACCACGACCCCGTGGATGACCGTTTGGTCCTGGCGCCAGAGTATGGCGGAGATGGCAACACCGTAGGACGCTGCAGCTCGAAGAAGGAGCCGCTGGCCGCTTTCCCGGCCCACTGGGGCCCGAACGCGCTGCTGTTCTACACGGGCGAGCAGTTCCCCGAGCACTATCGCGGCGGCGCTTTCATCGCCTTCCACGGCTCCTGGAACCGGGCGCCCCTACCGCAGGGCGGCTACAACGTGGTCTTCGTCCCCTTTGCAGGAGATGGGCCGGTGGACGACTGCGAGGTGTTCGCCGACGGTTTCGCCGGCGAAGACGTGAGTCCGCGCGGCGCCGCACACCGGCCGTCAGGTTTGGCCCAGGGACCCGACGGGTCGCTGTATGTCGCCGACGATCGTGGCGGCCGGGTCTGGCGGATAGTCTACGTCAGGGACGGCTCTCGCTGACGAGCATCGAACATCGGACGCCCCACTTCGAACGCCGAGGTCACGCCAGAACACCGAACGTCCGACGCTGAACGTCCCACGTCGAGAACAGTCCGACCTTGGACGTTCGGTTTGGTGCTACGACCTTCCTAGCCGGTTGCGCGGCCCCAAGCGATGACCTATCTCAATGCCGTCAGCCTAGAACACGCAGTAATCAAACGGGCGATCAGCAAGGAGGGACAGATGCGACCGGTGCTTGGCGCTGTAGCCATCGTAGGCGCCGCCCTATTCTCGTACGCGACGTATGCGCCCGCCCAGGTTGCCCAGGAGGCCGTCGATCTCGAGATCGTTCGCCGCATCCGCGAAGAGGGGTTGGAGCGCTCGCAGATCCCGAAGCTGGCCGGCTACCTAACCGATGTCATCGGCCCGCGACTGACCGGCTCGCCGGGCATGCGCCAGGCCAACGACTGGACGGCCCGAGCGCTGGAGGAGTTCGGTCTGCAGAACGTGGTCGTCGAGCCGTGGGGCGAGTTCGGCCGCGGCTGGGACAACCTGTATTACAGCGGCCGCATCGTGGAGCCGTATGTCCAGGTCCTTCAGGCTCTGCCGGCCGCCTGGACCGGCAGCACCGATGGGTTGGCGGACGGGCCGGCGATGATCGTCCAAGCGGAGAGCACAGCGGACCTGGAGCGTTACCGGGGGACGCTGCGCGGCGCTTTCGTGCTCACCCGAGAGCCGCCGGTGATCGAGCCGGAGTGGCAGCCGCGGCCGCTCCGCACGTCTGCCGAAGACCTACTGACGCCGGCGGAAATTCGCGAGCGCCCGCAGGTCGATCCGGCACAACGGGAGCAGATGATACAGAGGTGGCGGCGGCAGCGCGCCATGCGCGACAGCATTGCAGCCTTCATGGCGGACGAGGGCATCGCCGGCGTACTGGCGCCCTCGTCGCGGACCTACGGGATCCTCCGTGTATGGGGAGGCTCGGGCCGAGACCCGGCGAACGACATCCCGCCCCCCGAGCTGGTCGTCGCGCACGAGCAATACGGTCAGATCTATCGCAATCTGGAACGCGGCATACCGGTGCAGCTCGAGATCGAGGTCGTGAACGAGTTCTATGAGGACGACCTTCAGGCGTACAACACGCTGGGCGACATACCGGGTAGCGACCTGGCGGACGAGTACGTCATGCTCGGCGGCCACCTCGACTCGTGGTACCCCGGCACCGGTGCGACGGACAACGCGGCCGGTTGCATCGTGATGATGGAGGCAGTGCGGATTCTCAAGCAGCTCGATCTCAAGCCACGTCGAACGATTCGTATCGCCTTATGGAGCGGCGAGGAGCAGGGTCTGCTGGGCTCGCGCCATTGGGTGCAAAACCACGAAGAGCTGTGGCCGAAGATCTCCGCCTACGTGAACGTGGACAACGGCACCGGTCGTATCCGCGGAATTTGGGATCAGGTGAACGAGGCGGCGATCCCGGTCTTCGAACAGATCCTCTGGCCGTTCCGGGATCTGGGCGTCGTGGCAGTGAAGCACGGAAATACCGGTGGTACCGATCACCTGTCATTCGATCGCGTCGGCATCCCGGGCTTCAACTTCATACAGGATCCGATCGAGTACTCTTCGCGCACACATCACACGTTCGCAGACCGCTACGAGCGGCTGGTGATCGACGACCTCAAACAGGCAGCTGTCGTCGTGGCGGCGACCGTATATCACCTCGCCACGCGCGATGAAATGATGCCGCGCAAGCCGAGCGAGCAGGAAACGGCAACGAACTGACGAATCGATCGTTAGCAGGAGGGACCGCCGTGTATACCCGTCGCAAGTTTTTGGGCGCCATCGGACTGCCGGCCGCGGCCGCGGCCGCAGGCGTTCCGCTGACACCGCTACGCTTCTCGCGGGCGGCGGAGATCGCCGACGAGCTGAGCAAGCACCCCGGTTCGCCATCGGAAGTGGCCGGGGACGAGGATTTCTGGTTCGAGGTGGCGCAAGCATTCACCGTCGACCGCAGCATGATCAACCTCAACAACGGCGGCGTGAGCCCATCGCCGGCCTGGGTCCAGGAGGCGATGAAGCGGCACCTGGACTACTCGAACAAGGCGCCGGTCTACACGATGTGGCGAATACTCGAGCCGCAGCGCGAAGCGGTCAGGGAGCGGCTGGCGCGCGAATGGGGCGTCGACGCAGAGGAAGTGGCGCTGACGCGCAACGCCTCTGAAAGTCTGCAGATCTGCCAGTTCGGCTACGATCTGCAGCGCGGTGACGAGGTCCTCACCACGACACAGGACTACCCGCGGATGCTCACCACGTTCAAGCAGCGGGAGCGCCGCGAGGGGATCGTGCTAAGGCAGTTCTCGATCCCGGTCCCATCGGAGGACCCGGCGGAGATCGTGCGCCGGTTCGAGGAGAACATCACGCCGCGCACGCGACTCATCCTGATGTGCCACATGATCAACCTGACCGGCCAGATCCTGCCGGTGCGTGACGTGGTGGCGATGGCGCGGCGCCACGGAGTACCGGTGATCGTCGACGGGGCCCATTCACTGGCTCACCACGACTTCAAGATCTCCGACCTCGAGTGCGACAACTACTCGGTGAGCCTGCACAAGTGGCTCTTCGCGCCGCACGGCACCGGGTTGCTCTACGTGCGACGCGAGGTGATCAAGGAGATCTGGCCACTGATGGCGGCGCCCGAACCCAAGGATGACGATATCCGCAAGTTCGAGGAGATCGGCACGCACCCGGCGGCGAATTATCTGGCCATCGCCGAGGCCCTCACCTTCCATCAGGGCATTGGCGGACCGCGCAAAGAAGCCCGCATGGTCTACCTGCGCGACTACTGGGCGAAGCACCTGGTCGAGCACGACCGAGTGCGCCTGCACACCAGCCTCGAGCCGGGTATGGCCTGCGGAATCGCGAACGTGGAAATCGATGGGGTCGATCCGCGAGCGCTCACCACCTGGCTCTGGGATGAACACAAGATCATCGTCACACCCATCGGGCACGAGGAATTCAGCGGTATCCGCGTCTCGCCGAGCGTCTACACGACGCTGCACGAGCTGGACCGATTCATCGACGCCATGGAACTGGTAGCCGATAACGGGCTGCCGGCATAGCGAGTTCGTAGCGTTGGCAGAGAGGCAGTGGCGGAAAAGAAACGGACGGTAGAACCCGGCGAGCTTCGTCCCGACTCCCTCGATTTCGTCCGGGCGAAGGTCGCCGAGGACCTGAAAACCGGCAGATACGGTGGCCGGGTGGTCACCCGCTTCCCACCAGAGCCCAACGGCTACCTGCACATTGGGCACGCCAAATCGTGTTGCCTCAACTTCGGCATCGCGCTAGAGAATACGGGCGGCGTCTGTCATCTGCGCTTCGACGACACGAACCCCGAGACCGAGGACATCAAGTACGTCGAAGCGATAGAGCGGGACGTACGCTGGCTAGGCTTCGATTGGGGCGACAAGCTGTTTCACGCCTCCGACTACTTCGAGCGACTCTACGATTTCGCCGTTATCCTCATCGAGCGAGGTAAGGCGTACGTCGACAGCCTGAGCGAGGAGGAGATCCGACAGCATCGCGGGACGGTAACGAAGGCCGGCCGCGAGAGCCCCTACCGTGACCGCTCGGCCGATGAGAACCTCGACCTCTTCCAGCGGATGCGTGCCGGCGAATTCAAGGACGGCGAGCACGTGCTGCGGGCCAAGATCGACATGGCCCACCCGAACATGCTGATGCGCGACCCTTTGCTCTACCGCATCAGGCATGCGAGCCACTACCGGCGCGGCGACGAGTGGTGCATCTACCCGCTCTACGACTTCACCCACTGCCTCTCAGACGCGATCGAGAACATCACGCACTCGCTTTGCACCTTGGAGTTCGAGAACAACCGTGCACTCTACGATTGGGTACTCGACAACGTCGGGATCGAGCCGCCCCGGCCGGAGCAGACGGAGTTCGCCAGACTCGACCTCGACTACACGGTGCTGAGCAAGCGCAAGCTCATCCGCCTGGTCGACGACGGCCACGTGAGCGGTTGGGACGACCCGCGGATGCCGACGATCGCCGGTCTGCGGAGGCGCGGTGTGACGCCGGAAGCGATACGCGAGTTCTGCGATATGATCGGCGTCGACAAGGTCAACAGCCGGGTCGATATCGGCAAACTCGAATTTGCGATCCGCAACGACCTGAATCAGCGTGCCCCTCGTGTGCTGTGCGTCCTGCGCCCCCTCAAGGTGACGATCACCAACTTACCGGAAGGCGAAGTCGAGCTGCTCGACGCCCCCTACTGGCCGCGCGACGTACCGAAGCAAGGCTCGAGACAGCTCCCCTTCTCGCGTGAGATCTACATCGAGCGGCAAGACTTCATGGAGGATCCACCGAGCAAGTACTTCCGGCTCGCCCCCGGTCGCGAGGTGAGGCTGCGCTACTCGTACATCATCAAATGCGAGGAGGTCGTCAAGGACCCCGTCAGCGGTGAGGTTACGGAACTGCGCTGCACCTACGACCCCGAGACGCTAACCGGGCCGCCGGCCGACGGCCGCAAGGTCAAGGGCACCATACACTGGCTCTCGGCCCCTCACGCCTTGCCCTGCCAAGTGCGGCTGTACGACCGCCTGTTCAGAGTCGCCGACCCCGAAGAGCCCCCGGACGGCCGCGACTTCACCGCCAACCTGAACCCCGAATCGCTGGTCGTGGTGCGGGAATCGTTGATCGAGCCGGGCGTTGCCAACGACCCGGCGGGCACACGCTATCAGTTCGAGCGGCAGGGGTACTTTATCAGCGACCTGCTGGACTCGATGCCCGGCGCGCTCGTCTTCAACCGCACGGTGACACTGCGGGATACTTGGGCGAAGATCGCCGCCCGCGGGTCGGCGTAGGAGTCCTGGTCGCTCGGCTCGGACCGCCCGCGCGGCTCCCAGACCGACTCGCCTGTCGAGTCTTACCCGTCCCCGGCGTCAGCGGTCAGCGGCGGCACTTCCGGCAGGATCTCTTTGAAGGCGATCCCGTAGAGGTCCCAGACCGTGATGAAGAGCGCCGCGACGATGGGGCCGATCACGATACCGATGGCTCCGAATAGTACGAGGCCGCCCAAGGTGCTGAGCAGAATGAGCAGGTCTGGCATCTTCGTGTCCTTCCCGACCAGCCACGGCCTGAGAAGGTTGTCGACAGCCCCAACGACGGCGGCACACCAGATGAACAATGCGATCGCCGTGCCGATCCGGCCGATCGCGAACAGGTAGATTACCGCGGGGAACCAGACGAGCGCAGTGCCGATCCCCGGTATGATCGAGAGGACGACCATGATCGTGCCCCAGAACACCGCTCCTTCGATCCCGGCCAGGGCAAAGGCCAGCCCCGCCAGTCCGCCCTGAACGATACCGATCACCAGCGTGCCCTTGATCGTGGCACGCGCGACGGACACGAACTTTTCGACCATACGGTTCTCGTCCTCGGGCGCGAGCGGCATGTAATAGAGGATCTTATCGAGGACCGTACGTCCGTCGATCAAGAAGAAGAACATCGCGTACAGCATGATGAAGAGCTGGAAGAAGAAGGTGGCGGTGCCCCGCGTGGTCGCGGCGAGGCTGTTGACGAGAAAGGTGCCGATCCAGCCCGCGAACTCCCCGAACTTCTGTATGATCTGATCTCGATACGGTTCGAGGCTTTCGGCGAAGGGTAGACGCTCGAGCAGCCGATCCACCTCGGTAGGCTCGGACACCAACCGCTCGATCGTCGGGCGAACCGTCTGGCTCACCTCGACCGCCTCCTTCGCCACCAGGCCGAGGAAGCCGGTGATCGGCATGATGATCGCCAGGAACACCACCACCATCGTCAGCGCCGATGCGACTCCTTTTCGATCCTTGAACCAGCGCAACAGGGTTCTGTAGAGCGGCTGGCTCAGTCCTGCGACGATCGCGGCGAGCAAGACGGCCACGAGGAAAGCGCGGATCATCATGTAGAACACGATCGAGATAGCGATGGCCAGGAGCAGCAGGAAAGCCTTGCGGAATTTCTCCGGCTCTAAGGATTGGGTCATGTCGTGCGCTCCATCCTGGGACGCGGCGGCGCGCCGCTCCTCGTTAGTAGGTGCCAATCTCGAATTGGAGTGACCTGGTGGGCCACGCGGACAGGATCGGGCGATGTGGCCGGGGCGTCAACCGGCTCAGGCCGGCTCGCTGGCCCGAGCACGCTCTCTGAGGGTCACTAGCAGAGCCGAGACCAGACCCGCGGCGCTCCAGGCGAGGATCGCCGGGAAGATCAAAGCGAGCAGGACGACGGCAAACCCGGGCAGCCCGAAGATTCCGCCCAAGGTTCGGGCGAGCGCGAGCAGCGGTCCACGTGTGCCGCTTATCGCCAGAAGCAGCGACCAGGCCGCCGTCACGGCGATCGCCGCACTCCACCACGGCCTCCGATCATAGGCCTTCACTCCGCCCCAAACGCCTGCCACGACCGGCACCGTCCACCAACCCAGGAGGCCGGTGCCCAGCACGAACGATACGAACAGCACGACCCACGAACCGGTTCGTTTCATCGCTCAGCGCTCCGGGTCGAGCTCGAGGACGGAGGCGATTCGCGAGTCATCGAGATCTGATTCCGCCCGCGGAAACAGGACGGCGTCGAGCTCGCCCGCCACCCACCTGTCGATGCGATCAGTGTAGCGGGAGCTCAGCGGATGGCCCGACTGGCCGCCCGGGTAGATGCTCCAGGCCGAGATCTCCGCTCCCAGCTCCACCACCATTCGCCAGCTGGCGCCGTGCGTACCGCCGCCGGAGGACGGGTTCAGACTGCCGGGTCCGCCCTGGATCGGGAGATCGAGCGCTGACAGCGCCGGCAGCTCGAGCAGGTGGTAGATGTTGGCGTGGCGGGCATTTTTCCAACGCCAGCTGGGGCCATCCGGCTCGCCTAGCTCGCGCTTGGCGCGGACGAGCCCCGCGGCCAGACTGGCGAGGAGGATCGCATCCCGGTCCTCTACGACGTCCTCGGTCCGGCGGTCGTCCCACCAGACGCTCTGCGGGTCGTGCAGCAAACCGGCGAGAACGGCGGAGGACGGTGTGTAGACGCGGTTCGCCGACGGATCGTCGGCCGGTGGCCGCAGCAACTCATCCCAGGTGCGATCGGCCAGCTCGTCCATGGCGTATTCGAATAGGACCGCGCGCCGGTTCTCCTTCGTGTAGCGACGATCCCACTCGGCCAGCAGCTCCACCGCCTCGACGGCTTCTCGCTCGGCCCCGCCGAGAGCAGCGCGACGGCGCACGGCATCGATGAAGAACGGCAGAAAGAGATCGGCCCTCGCATTGCCGGGATCGGTCTGGAAGCGAAGCATCGCGTCAGGCGTGACGGCGGAGTCGGCGCTCAACAGCGCGTTGATCCGCATAGCGCGCCACGGCGACGGCCATTCGGCGCCCATGTAGGTGGGGTCGACCTGGGGATCGATGGGCTGCTGGTTCGCCGACGCCAGGTATCGCTGCTCGGGATCGACGGCAGAGGGACATCGCTCGAGCGGCCAGTAACCCAACCAGTCTTCAGCGCTCAACCTCCCATCCCGGATCTCGAGGCCGCTGCCGTCGGGGTGAATGGGATAGATACCGGTGGAGCGGATCGCGATCGTGCCCTGGCGATCGGCGACGATCATATTCTGGGCCGGCGCCCTCCATACCTCCATCGCGGCCAGCCACTCCGCGACGCCTCCTGCCCGGGCAGCGTGCCAGAGGCCGACCGTCTCGCCGGCTCCCTCGAGCACCGTCCAGCGCATCGAGAGCGGTTCCTCTTCGTAAGCGATCAGAGGCCCGCGATGCGTGGCATACAGTGTGTCCGTTGCGAGAAGCCTGCCGTAATGGCCGCGGTACTGCTCGACGCGCACTTCCAGCGGCCGCCATTCACCGTCGACGAGGTAGCGGCTCGGTGATTCGCGATTGTCCAGCTCCTCCTCATAGTAGTCGATCACATCAGCGCCCGTGTTGGTGAAGCTCCAAGCGACATCGCGGTTGAAACCGATTATGACGAACGGCACGCTGGGGATCGTCACGCCATAGACGTCGAGTTCGCCGGGCACGACCAGGTGAGCCTCGTACCAAATCGCCGGGAGTGTCAGTGAGAGGTGGGGGTCGCCGGCCAGCAATGCGTGTCCGGCGGCCGTTCTCTCGGGGGCCACCGCCCAATTGTTGCTGCCGAGCACGGGTTCCGGCTGCGAAGCACGAACCTCGAGGACATCGTCGAGGATCGGGCCGAGTGCGTTCGCCAGGTCATCCACACGCTCGAGAGCCAGCGGATCCGGCTCGCCCGGCGGTGGGAGGGGCACGAAGTCGAAACGCGGTTCGGTCGACCCGTTAGGCTGAATAGGCTGCTGGATGGGACTGTTCACCGGCGACAGCGCTGCGGCGGCCTCTCTGCCCACCAGCGCTTCCAGCCGCCGGCGGCGCAGATCGGTGGCCACCCCGTAGGTCAGATCCCAACCCATCAGCTTCAACAGGTAGAGCGAGTAGACGGGCTCCCAAGGCGAGGGCTCCGCGCCCAGCAGCCGGTACTCGAGCGGGACATCCCGTGGGCCCAACCCATCGATCCAGGCGTTCACACCCTCGGCGTAGGCGGCGATCTGCCGCGCCGCCGGTGAAGCGGGGTCGAGGGCGGCGAAATCGCGCTCCGCGCTCCAGGCCAGCCCGAGCCGGCGTACGTACCGGTCGAAACCGAGCGCCGCAGCGCCGGCAAGCTCTGCCATGCGCCCGGCGGCCGTGCGCCAGCGCATCTCCAACTGGAACAGTCGGTCGCGGGCCACCACGTAGCCAAGCGCCCGAGCCGCATCTTCGGAAGTCGACGCGAAGATGTGCGGCACCCCGCGGTCGTCGAACACCACGCGCACCGGCGCCCCAAGACCGGGCAAGCTTACGGTCTCTCGATCCAGCGGCTCGGCCCCACCGGCGACCGCCCACACCCCGTGGAGCGGATCGAGGAAGGCTCCCAAGGGAGGAAACGGGCCCGTGCGCCGGGCCCCGAGATGGAGAACCAGCGCAAGGATGGCCGCGGACATCACAACTCGCGTCAGGGCTGATCGCTGCACCCGGCACCACCCCTGTTAACCGGTCACGCGCCAACACCTCGGCGCGGCGAACTCGTGGGAGACGAGTAGGCGGGATTCTACGGCCGACGGACCTACTAGGCCAGTCGGAGCTCAGTCCATGCCGACGCGGTCGCTTCGCCGCTCCAGCAGCAACACGTCCTGCCAGCGGCCGCGGAGCTTGCCCAGCCGCTCGCGCCGCCCCACGACGCGGAAGCCGTACTTCTCATGGAGTGCGATGCTGGACTCGTTCTCGGGGAAGACCCCGGCCTGCAATGTCCAGAACCCGTCCGCCTCGGATTCCGCGACCAGCTGTTGCATCAGCTTGGACCCAACGCCGATGCCCCGCGCGTCCGCTCCGATGTAGATGCTGACCTCCGCCACGCCACCGTAAACGCAGCGGTCGGACACCGGCGAAAGTGCCGCCCATCCGACTACGCGGCCCTCGTCCATCGCCACCAACCGGCAGCACTCGAGATGCCCCTCCGACCAGCCCTCCCAATCGGGCTCGGTCTCGATCTCGAAGGTCGCCGCACCCGTCTCGATGCCCTCCGCGTGGATCCGCCGCACGTCGTCCCAGTGCTCGCGGATCATTGGCAAGATCTCGATCATTTTTGGCTCAGGCTGTGTGGGTCGCCGAGCACCGAATATCAAACACTGAACACCCAAACGCCACCCATCTCCGCCAGAACGACCCACTCGGGAGTGGCGCGGCATAGCGATGGTCGAAATGTGAGTGAGCCACCCCATATTGGTCGGTCCGCCCGGCGAAGCCCAGATGGACCATCGCCTTCTTCTGCTTGGAGTTACGGCCTCAGCCACAGAGGTGGGACCACCCTTTCAGCCCGAGACACCGCCCCACAGCTCGCCCGGCAAAAGGATCCCCAACCGCTCGTCAGGGTATGATCAATTGACCGATCCCCGGCCGCGAAACGTTCCCACTCTGCTCCCCCCAAGGAAGTAGAATCATGAAACGCCGCCTCCCGAGCGCCGCCGCGATCTTTCTGCTGATCGGCAGCGCGAGCGCCACCGTCG
>JASFTI010000085.1:0-11797 GCA_050053635.1 Gemmatimonadales bacterium | reverse complement strand
CTGCTCGACTACGCCCGACCGCGGCAACCGGCGCCGCGACCCATAGAAGTCAACGAGGTGGTCACCGGTGCCATTGGCCTGGTCGAAGCGCAGGGCCACTTCAAGCACATTGAGCTGGACCTCGAGTTGAGCGACGACGTCACGACCGTCCACGCCGATCCGCACCAGCTGGAGCAGATCATGGTCAATCTGCTCCTCAACGCCGCACAGGCCGTCGACGGTGCGAGCGGTAGCGCCATCAAGGTGATGACCGAAACGATGCCCTTCGAGGCGAGTCAGCCGCCCGCCAGACGGCGCGACGACCCGCCGGGCATCGACTACTCACATTTGCGGCGGCTGCAGGCCCGGCGCGAGGGGCACACTCCGCCACCCTTCAGCGCCGGCGCCAAGGTCGTGCGCATCTCGGTGCTGGATAATGGACCGGGCATCCCGCAGGAGATCCTCGACCGTGTCTTCGATCCGTTCTTCAGCACGAAGCAGACGGGGCAGGGCACCGGACTGGGACTGGCGGTGTCGGCCCGGCTGATCGAGGCGATGGGCGGTACGATCGCGGTCGACAGCTCGGAGGAAGGCGGCGCCTGCTTCTCGATCGTCTTGCCGGCAGCCCGGCCCGAGAGACCCTCCGAACGAGAGGAAGAAGACTAAGTGAAGGTACTCGTAGTAGACGACGAAGCCGGGGTGCGTCGCACCCTGTCGATGATTCTGGAAGACGAAGGGTATCAGGTCATCACCGCCTCCGACGGCAAGGAAGGCCTCGATCGTGCCCTGAAGGAGGAGCCCGACCTCATCCTCTGCGACATTCGAATGCCGCGGATGGACGGGCTCGAGTTCCTCGAGCATTACCGCAAAAAGAACGGCCAGGCGCTCGTCATCACGATCACCGCCTACGGCAGCACCGAGTTGGCCGTCGAGGCGATGAAGAAGGGCGCCTACGACTACCTGCCCAAACCGTTCACCACCGCCGAAGTCGTGCTCACGCTCCGCAAAGCGGAAGAGCGCGAGAAGCTTCGCCGCGAAGTCACCCGCCTACGCAAGCGAGTCAAGGCCGACCAGCGCTACCCCGAAATCGTCGCCAAGAGCGCCGGAATGCGTGAGGCCGTCGAGCTCGCCACCAAGGTCGCTCAGCACCCCTCCACCGTTCTGATCACCGGCGAAAGCGGTACCGGTAAAGAGCTCATCGCACGCTTGATCCATGGCGCCAGCCCGCGGGCCGACCGGGAGTTCGTCCCGATCAACTGCGGCGCGATCCCCGAGAACCTGCTGGAGTCCGAGCTGTTCGGCCACGTCAAGGGCGCCTTCACCGGAGCTCACGTCGACCGGGCCGGCCTGTTCGAAGAGGCCGACGGCGGTTCTCTGTTTCTGGACGAGATCGGCGAGCTGCCGTCGCAGCTCCAGGTGAAGTTGCTGCGCGCTCTCCAGGAGGGCGAGATCCGGCGCGTCGGCGATAGCGCCGCCCGCAAGGTAGATGTCCGGCTCGTAGCCGCCACGGCCCGCGATCTCGAGCAGGAGGTCCGCGAAGGCGGTTTCCGCTCCGATCTCTACTACCGGATCAACGTGGTACGCATCCACCTGCCACCGCTGCGCCAGAGGACGGAGGACATTCCGCCGCTCACCCGCCACTTCATCGAGCGGTTCGCAAAGCAGTTAGCCATCGACGTGAGCGGCTTCGAGCCCGCGTCGATGAAGCTCTTGCTCGGCCACCCCTGGTACGGAAACGTGCGCCAGCTGGAGAACGTCGTCGAGCGGGCGATGGTGCTGGCCGAGGGATCAACGGTCAGGCCCGAGGATCTGCCCGATATCATCCGCCACCCGGAGACCTCGGTGGAGGGGCCGTTCGAGTCGTTGCCCGCCGACGAGCTGTCGATCAAGAAGCAGACGGCCGAGTTGGAGCGGCGCCTCATCGGCCGGGCCCTGCAGGTGACCGATGGGAACCGCACCAAGGCGGCGGAACTCCTCGATCTGAGCTATCGGGCACTCCTGTACAAGATCCGCGATTACGGCCTCGGTTAGGGGAATTCGGCAATCCATGATTACTTGACTGACAGGTCGCTGAAAAACGATGGGAAGGTCACGCCCCGGCGCCGACCCGAATCCACGTACCTCTTTCAGCGACCTAGTCGTTGAATCACGAATTCCCATTCCACTCCTGCCGTCTGCTCGCCCCCACCGCCGCCGGCGATGATCTTCCTTTGATACCCCACCGCTAGTCTCGCTCTACTGTGACCGGCGGTCGCGCCCTTCAGTTCGGGGCCGGCCCAGCGAACTAAACACCTTGCCGGATGGTGTGGATGCGATCGACGAGGGGGGTATCGCTCGCTGAGGTCGCGGTCGTACTCGTCGTCCTCGGTGCCGTTCTGCTCATCGCGCTACCGAGCCTGGCGCGGGCTCGGGCGCGGGTCGAGGTGATGGTGGCTCGCGAGAACTTCGCGACCCTACACGCGTTGGCTCGCCAGATCTCCGTCCAGTACGGTCGGATCAGCAAGCTCCACCTCGATCCTGGCGGCGGTCGCGCTTGGGTGACCGTGGACACGAGCAGCCATGCGGGCGTCGCGGTTCTGGACACGATCAGCCGGGTCGCGCTCAGCGGTGGCGAGCTGGGTGGCGGCGTCCAGCTGGAGGGAGCGCCGCGGACCTTCTGCTTCGATCCCCGGGGATTGGGGACGGCGCGGGGTGACTGCGATCTGCCGAATGCGACCCTGGTGTTCCGTTGCGGCACGGTCGCCGACACGCTGACTCTATCGCGGCTGGGGAGGTTGCGCAGGCGATGAGTCGGAGCGGTCGCGGCGCGCGCCGTTTGGGTTTCACTCTGGTCGAAGTCGTTGTGGCGCTGACCGTGCTCGCAGTGGGCATGCTGGGCCTTTCGGCGACGGTCGGCGTCGTCGCTTCGAGGATGAGCTCGTCCCTGCTGGAGACCCGGGTGGCGATCTGCGCGCAAACCGAACTCGAAAGTCTACTCGCCCGGGGGCTGGACCGGACTGTCTCCGGAGAGCGGCGGCAGGATGATCTGGAGCTGAGTTGGCGGGTGAGCGGGGGTGAACTGAAGGAGATCCGAGTCGTCGTGAGCGGTCGGCTCGCCGGTTCCCAGGTCGTGGACACTCTGATGACCTTGGCGCGGCTGCCGTGAGCGGCCGGTCAGCGGGCCCCGGTCGCCTGCGACCCCAGGTCGGTTATGGCCTGGTCGAGGTTTCAGTCGTTCTTCTCCTGACCTCGCTACTTACGGCGTCCGCCTTCGCCGTGCTCTCGAGCCAGCGTCGATTCTACGCCGCGCAGCTGCAGATCGCCGCTACGCGCGACGTCGCCCGGGTAGCGTTGACTGTCTTGAGCGTCGAGCTCAGGACGGCCAGCCCGCTGGCCGGCGACCTCTACGCGATCGCCGCTGACAGCGTCGCACTGCGCTCGTACACAGGGTTCGGCGTGGTTTGTCGGATCGACGGGGACCGGATCGCCCTTCGCCGGATCGCCGGGACCTTCCCGGGCGCGCCCAACGACAGCATCCTCGTCTACCTCGGACCCCGGGTCACTCCGTGGGCTCGTGCAGCGGTCGCAGGGGCGCGTCAGGCCAGCGGCGGTCGCTGCCCCGACGGCGGACCGCCCGACGTCCAGCTGCGGGTTGCCGGGGGGGTCGACGCTGCGATGGCCGGCGCGCCTGTGCGTGGATTCCGGGCCTACGTCTATCGGCTCTACCGGGGTGGCGACGGGCGCTGGTGGCTGGGTCAGAAGCGCCGCGGCGGTCGCTTGCAGCCGCTGGCGGGGCCATTCGCCGCACCGGCGGTGGGCGGACTGCGACTCGAGTTTCTCGACGAGACCGGGCGCCCGGCGACGGACGCGGGCGCGACCGTTCAGGTGCGCGTGTCGGTGGTGGCTCAGAGCCAGCGACGCATTCCGGTACGAGGGGGTTCCCGGTTCTTCCACTCCTCCCTATCGACCGTCGTCCTGCTCAGAAACTCGTGCGCAAATGGGGCTCGGCTAGAGGGATGCCCGAAGCTGCGGTGAAACGGGCGCCGAGGCGGCGAGCGGGCTGGTCGGGGGATCGCAGCGGGCTGGCGCTGCTGGTGATGGTATTCGCCATCGTTATCGTCGCGGCCGTGGTGTCGGTCGGCTACCTGGCGGCGGGCCAGCAGTTCCGGGTCGGCGTCGGTGGTCGGCAGGGTAATGCGGCCTTCTATGCCGCGGAGGCCGGGCTCAGCGTCGGATTGTCACGTTGGGACTCCACGCTGGCTACGCTTCAGCCGGGCGCCACCAGGTGGCTGGCGTCAGAGGTGTTGAGCTCGGGTGCTGCCTTCGAGGTGCAGCTCACCCGCATCGACCCGGGCCTGGACGATAGTGTCGCTCACTACCTCATGGTCTCCACCGGGCGGTCTGAGGGACCATGGGGCGGCCGGCGCCAAGTCGCTTTGTTCCTCCGTGCAGGAAGTCCGAGAGGACCATGCTGTGCCGCGGCGCTGGCGACGAACGGCGATCTTGTTGTTAGCGATCGGGCCGTGGTCTCCGGGTACGATCGTGTACCGGAGGCTTGGGCCTCCGATCGCGGAATCTGCGGGGCGCCCTCTAACAGCTCCGGCCCGGGGGTCGCAGTGCACGGCGACGGCTCGCTGACCGAGTCGCGGGGGGGGACAATCCGCGGCCTACCGCCGACCCACAGGCCGACCCCCGACGGGGCCGACTTCCTCGCCTCCGCCGATCGCTGGTTCGCGGACCTGGTCGGGTTAGCCGACCTTCACCTCTCGGAAGGTGCGGTTCTCGAGCGGCTCGAGCCGGCGATCGGCCCTGGCCGGAGCTGCGACGGCGCCGCAAGCTGGAACTGGGGCGCGCCCGACCTTCCTGACCACCCCTGCTTCGACTACCTGCCGATCATTCACGCCCAAGGCGACCTGCATATCGCCGCTCGCAGCAGCGGTCAGGGTGTCCTGCTGGTTGAGGGAGACCTGAAGATCGACGACGGCTTTGAGTTCTTCGGTGTCGTCGTCGTCCGCGGCTCCCTGAGGGTGGCGGGCCAGGGCACTCGGCTACATGGTGCGATCATAGTTCTCAACCCTGCTCTCGAGGGTAGTGAGGTGACGTCAGGGGCCCGAATCGAGCTGTCGAGCTGCCCCCTCAAGCGGGCTCTCCGAGGCCCGAAACTCTATTTACCGCACCCCCTTGCGGAATTCGCCTGGTTAGAGATATTGGAGTAAGGCCGCGCCCGGGCGGCCCGGTCTTGCTCCCCCCGTCGTAGTTGACAAAGTGACCGCGGGGGGCTATGATACAGAGCCCTACCCCTAGGTCCCACTACACCTTAGTCACCTTCGCTTTCACCGTCGCATGAGGTCGAGGGAGCTTTCACCTTAAGAACCTAGCCTTTCGACAATTATGGCTCTCATGGGAATGGGCCGCAGCAAGCGGACCGTAGGACTCGATATCGGTAGCGGCTACATCAAGCTGGTGGTTATGCAGCACGGGAAGGGCCGCCCGCGCATCGTCAAGGCGGCGGCTACCCCCCTGGTCGCTGATGCCATCGTCGAGGGCGAGGTCATGGACCCGACCCTCGTAGCCAGCACGATACGCTCGCTGACCGAGACGGCGGGGGTGAAGGACAAGAAGGTGGTGACGGCGGTCGGCGGCCGCGACGTCATCATCAAGCGGATCCAGATGGATCGGATGAAAGAGTCCGATGCCCGCGAGGTGATCCGCTGGGAGGCCGAGCAGCACGTGCCCTTCGACATGGAGAGTGTCGAACTCGACTTCCAGATCCTCGATCCCATGGACGAGGGGCTGCAGATGTCGGTGCTGCTCGTGGCCGCCAAACGTGAGCTGGTCGAGAACAAGGTCGCGCTCCTGCTCGACGCCGGCCTCGAGCCCGACGTCATCGATATCGATGCCTTCGCCCTTCATAACGCCTTCGAGCTAAACTACCCCGAAGCTATGACCGGCGTCGTCGGGTTCGTGAACATCGGGCACGAGACGACCAACGTGAACCTCTTGGAGAACGGTGTCCCCGTTCTTACGCGGGATCTGGCCTTCGGGACACGACGACTCCGGGAGAGCCTCCAGCGCGAACGCGGTCTGACCGCCGACCAGGCGGAGGATGTGCTGGAGGGTCGAGCTAGCGATCCGGAGTTGGAAGACTTCATCGGCCAGCGGGCCGAAGAGGTCGCGCTGGGCGTCGAGCGAGCCGCGGCTTTCCTGCAGGCGAGCTCCACTCAAGCTGGCCTTTCCAGGATCTACGTCTGCGGCGGCGGTGCGCGGGTGCTCCGAATGGCGGAGGCCCTAGCCGACCGCCTGCAGGTCCCCGCCGAGATCGCCAACCCAGTCCAGCGTGTCGACGTGGATCCCGGCGCCTTCGATCTGATCTCTATAGCCGACATGGGCCCGATGCTGATGCTCCCGGTCGGCCTCGCGCTGCGGCGCGCCGCGTGATAGACGCGACCGGCACTGAACTCAACCTCTGACGGATGGTGAGATGCTGGCCTTGATCGAGATGAACCTACTCCCCGGCGGAAAGCGGGGAGCTGCGCGGCCGAAGGGCGGACGTAAGCTTTCCCTCCCGAAGTTCGAGGGGCTGCGCGACATGATCAAAGGCGATCCCTGGGTCATCGGGGTCGCCGTCCTCGCGATCATCGCGGTGCTCCATCTCGGCTTCACCTGGTTCACCCAGGGTGTGACGTTCAGTCGAGTCACGGAAGAGTTGGAGATCCAGCGCCAGGACTCGATCCGCTATGCCGAAGCGATCGCCGCCGCCGATAGCCTGCAGGCCCGGCAGGACACACTGCAGCGCAAACAGGCCATCATCCGCGAAATCGATTCCGATCGCTTCGTCTGGCCGCACATCATGGACGAGGTCAGCGAGGCGTTGCCCGAGTACACCTGGCTCACCGGGATCCAGCAGACTTCAGGCACCGGCAGCAACGTCGAGTTCCGCATTAATGGTATGACCGGGCAGACCCCGGCACTGACCCGCTTCATGCGCAACCTCGAAGACTCGCCCTTCATTCAGGACGTTCGCATCTTTAACGACGAGCAGATACAGCAGGGGGCGAGATTGGTTCACAGCTTCGTACTAACGGCTCGCTACCAGATCCCCGATCCGTCGGTGATCGTAACCGAGCCGATTATTCTGGCAGGGGAGTAGAGCCGTGGCCCTACTACCGGCTGATCCCAAAGGACGTAAGCAGGCGCTGATTCTGATCATGGCGCTCATCGGTGCCGGTTGGTACGTGGGCAAGATGTACGCCCTCGACCCACGGCAGACGGAGATCAATGTCATGAGGGGCCAGTTGGAGAACCTCGAGACCCAGAACCGGCGTTCCCGGGCCCTGGCGGCTCGCAGGGATGATCTCCATGCTCGCATGGAGCTTCAGGAGCGCCAGTTGAGGATCTTCGAAGAGCTCATCCCGGAATCCGAAGAGGTAGCCGAGCTACTCGATGCGATCTCCAGGGAGGCGGGGCTCACCGGTGTCGACCAAACCCGATTCCGGCCCCAGGGCGATGAGCCCGGTGACTTCTACACCAAGCGTACCTGGGAGGTCACCGTGGTCGGTGAGTACCACGACCTCGGCAGGTACTTGGCGCGCATTGCCTCTCTACCGCGGATCATCAAGCCGGCCGGTGTCAACATCGGTGTGGCACCGCGCAGCCGCGCCACCCGCGATATGACGGCTCCGCTGGAGATCTCAATGCGAATCGAAACGTTCATACTCGGAGGCCCATCCGGCCAGCAGCCGGAACAGGCCCAGGGAGCGCCCTAAAGTGGCTAACGCTGCCTTGATTCTCGTCTCGGCGCTCGCCAACCTGGCGGCCGGTCCATCTCCCGACCCGCTGGCGGTCCAGGACTCCGCCACCGCTGGCCAAACGTCCGAGCAACAGGCCATATACCGGCGCGAAAGGTTCGTCTATCCGTCGGACAACCGCCGTAATCCATTCGTCAGCCTAATCGGACCCGACGTCGATACGGGACCGATCTTCGATGACCTCGACCTGATGGGGATCATCTTTGGAGGTTCGGCTGGCAGTGTCGCAACGGTCATCGACCGCGCGACCGAGAAGCGATACCGCGTACGCCGTGGCGATACTATCGGCAGTGCGCGCGTTGTCGAAATCCGGCCGGACGCAGTCGTCTTCCAGGTCCAAGAGTTCGGTGTGACCCGTAGCGAGACGCTGCGCATAAGGCGAGCTGAAGAAGAGGAGGAGCAAGGATGATGCTCCATACGCTGTTGTTCTTGTGGGCAGCGGCAGCAGGCGACGACCCTGCCAACGTGACCGAGCTGCGGGTCGTCCCCGCAAGCGCCGGCTATACCGAGGTCGTCGTCCGCATGAGCGGCGAAGTCAGTTACTCCGACTTCCTGCTCACCGACCCGCCCCGATTGATCGTTGATCTCAAAGGCGCCCGCCACGCACTGCCGAGGGACAACTTCGAGAACATCAATCGCGGCGGCGTGATTCGCGTCCGCACGAGCCAGTTCCGAGACGACGTGGTCCGCATCGTCGTTGAGCTCTCCGAGCCGACCAGCTACACACTCGTTCGACAGGGTGGCGAGATCAGAGTCTCCTTCCCTAACCTCGTGGGCGTAGCCTTCGACTCCTGGGGCAGCGAGCCGGGCTTGCCGGCTGCCGTGGCCCCCCAGCCCGCTCAACCGTCGACGCCGACGTCGCCCCAGCCGCTGGAGCAGACGACCGCTCAGCAGGATTTGTCGCCGTTCCAGACGCGGGCCAGCCCCGTGAGCCAGATGCCGCGCATCACCGTAACGTTCGAGAACACCGACATACGCGACGTGCTGAACAATTTCGCCGACTTTACCGGCAAATCGTTCGTTCCCGGCGCCGGGGTAGAGGGCAACGTCACGGCGAACATCCGAAACCAGCCGTGGGACCTGGCGCTCAAAGCGATCCTCGAGGCCCACGGCCTCACCGCCATCGAGACGGCTACCGGGATCATCCGCGTCGACCGGCTGGAGAACCTCCAGGAACGACAGCAGCTGATCCAGCTGGAGACGCAGATCCTCAAGGTCAACTACGCTCCGGTCGCCGATGTCGCCCAGGCCCTCGCGCCGGCACTCTCCGAGCGTGGCCAGGCGATCGCCAACGTTGCTACGAACTCGATCATCGTCACCGACCTGCCGGAGAACGTCGACATCGCCCGCCAGATGGTGACGGACCTCGATGTGCGTACTCCACAGGTCGTCATATCGGCCAAGATCATCTTCGTTGACCGCAGCGATATCGAAGAGTTCGGCGTCACCTGGGATCTGAAGGACACCGGCGGCAATCAGGTCAACCTGCTCAATCCGGGCCCGTCGCTCGATCCGCGGGATTGGGAGATCGTCGACGCCGACTTCGACGGGGTGCCCGAGACCGTGGTCAAGGATTTGTCGAGAGAGAACCAAGTGTCTTTCGCCGGATCCTCGCTCGCCGCCCTCGCCAACGCGAACGACCGCGTGACTTCACCGGCGCTGACACTGCTTACTTCGACTGCGATCGGCGATTTCAGGTTGTTCAACTTCATCGAAGCGCTGGAGCGCATGGAGCTGTCCGACATAGTCGCCGCTCCGACGATCCAGACGATGGATAACCAGCGGGCCGAGATCCTCGTCGGCGAGAGGACACCGGTGCGGGTCGTCGACGCCGGCGCCGGTGGCGGCCTCGGTGCTGCGGGGGGCCAGCAGGGCGCCCAGGCCCAGTTCCCGCAGGCGACCGTCGACTATCAGGAGACCGGCATCAAGTTGCAGGTGACGCCGCACATCACCTTCGACCGGCAGATCGTTATCGATCTGCACGCCGAGCGCTCGGGAGTGGCAGTCGCACCGGGCGATATCGGCTTCACCTTCCGCACCCAGGAAGGGACTACCCGCCTGATTCTGGCCGACGGCGAGACCGGAGTTATTGGTGGACTCACCGTCACCGAAGTTACCGAGAGCGAAAGTGGCGTTCCGATTCTGATGGACCTCCCCCTCGTCGGGCCACTGTTCCGGACCACCAGGTCTGACGAAACAAAGCAGGACCTGTTGATCCTGGTGACGCCGCACATCGTGGACGAGCCAGTGGCGGCACGCTAGGACAGTCAGGCGCCGGTAGCGTCAAAGGCGCCGGCGTCGCGACTCGGTCTGCTTTTCAACTGAGGGAGTAGTCTTATGCTAAGCGAACGGGGTTGGGCACGGCTGTTGACGGGGACGATGGCCGTGGCTGTCTTGGGACTAGCGGCCTGCGAGGAAGACGACGCACTCTACGGGCCGCTCGTCGACACTGCACCGCCCGTCGTCTCCATCACCGACGCGAAATCGTCGGGCGACACGCTGGTTACGACGGTCGAGGCCGAGGACTTCATCGCCCTGGCCTTCGTGGTCACCGAACTGCGCCGCACGGATCAGTTCGAGACTGTGATCACAGCCGCCGGCGACACGATAGTGCTCGGCCGGCTGATCGCCGTCGACACGACACGCTTCGTCGGGCGGACCGTTCAGGCCACCGTGAACGTCACGTTCTTCACCGGCTTCACCAACCCGACCAACGTGGAGGTACGGGCGGTCGCCGTGGACTCGCAGGACAACGAGGCGACGGCCTCCGCGGTCGTGACCGTAGGTGGCGGACCCGGCGGCCCGGGGGGTGCGCCCACGATATCGATCTACTCGCCGCTGCCGAACTCGACCGTGCGCGACAATACGCTCATTCGGGTCGGCGTCCGGGCCAGCGATCCTTCGGGGCTCGAGCAGCTCAACGTGGTTCTGACCAATCCCGACGCGAGTCCACCGGCCGTCCCCGCTGCCGACACCATCCGCTTCGCAGTGTTCCGCACCGATGTGGACACGCTGCTGGATTTTTTTATTCCCCAGGGGGCCTTGGGCACGCTGACCATCACTGCTGAAGCGATCAACCTCAATACGCTCAGCGCGCAGGCTCAGATCAGCGTTACCGTGGCGACAGAGGTCCCCGATGATACCAACCCGCCAATCGTCAGCATGCTGGTTACCGGTGGTACCCAGCGCCGACAGGACGAGCCACCGCGCATGGAGGTCGACGACTCGCTGTTGTTTAACGTTGTCGCACTCGACCAGGAGACCGCGATCACCCGCGTGGGCGTCACCGTAGTTGTTCGGAATGACAAAGAGACCGGGACGGTCATCGATACCATCTTCATGGACAGCGTGATGAGTCCGGCGATCAGCGGGACAGTCCCGGTGACCTTTGGCATGATGCCGCTTGATCTGCCGGCAGCGATCTTCACGGAAGCGGATGTCCCCGACACGCTGTTCTTCGAGCTGACCGGCTGGGCGTTCGATGCGGGCTCGCCCACCGCCAACTGCGGCGCGACGGTCGATCCGGAGGGCTCCGACGCCAGCCTCACCTGTACGGGCAGCGGCCCGGTCCATGCCTCGGGCATTCCAGGTGGGTTCCTGGAGCGGCTCATCGTTGCGGGCCGGACGATTGGGATCGCACAGGGCGCTCTGATCGCCGACGCCGTAGTCGACACGATCCGCGAGCTGATGCTGCTCTCCGACTTCAACTTCGGGGTTGTGCGGCCGTTCGATCTGCGCAACGAGATCTTCCTCGATAACGTCCCCGTCGGCTCCGATCCCTGGGGCGTGGGAATCGATCTCACCGAGGATCTGCTGTTGGTCGGCAACTCGGGCGGCACGAACATATCGGTCGTCGACCTCGGGCCACGCTCCCCGGGCGCCCCCGCAGTCGGAAGCGAGGTCGACCGCTTCCAGACCCAGGACCTCAAGGTATACCGGGTCGACGAAGCGTTCGATGCGATCGGGCGCAAAATCTTTCCTGTCACCTTTTTCGATTACTCCGACCGCCCGCAGTTTCTGGCGCAGGCGGC
>JASFTI010000084.1:0-11828 GCA_050053635.1 Gemmatimonadales bacterium | reverse complement strand
GTGATGATCAGCAACGAGAAAAAGAGCGGCGGCCCGACTTGTTTGGCGCTCTCCAGCACAACCTCCCAACGATCCTTCTCGGCGCCGCCGCGCTCGAGGTGCTTGTGCATGTTCTCGATCATCACTATCGCCGCATCGACCATAGCGCCGATCGCGATGGCGATACCGCCCAGGCTCATGATGTTGGCGTTCACACCGATGAGCCGCATCACGATGAACGAGATCAAGATGCCGAGCGGCAGCGTCACGATGGCGACCAACGCCGAGCGCGCGTGCAGCAGGAAGAGCACAGCGACCAACGCCACGATGATCGATTCCTCTACCAGCTTCTCGCGCAGCGTGTGGATCGCCCGGTGGATCAGGTCGCTACGATCGTAGGCCGCATGCAGTTGAACGCCCGCCGGTAGCCCCTGCTGAATAACAGCGATCCGCTCCTTTACGCGCTCGATCGTCTTCAGCGCGTCCGATCCGAACCGCATCACGACGATGCCAGCCACGACCTCGCCGCGTCCGTCGAGGTCCGCCGCGCCACGCCGCGGCGCCGGGCCCACCCGGACCCGCGCCACGTCAGCCACACGGATCGGCGTGCCGCTAGGCGTGGCGCCCACCGCCACGTTCTCGATGTCGCCGACGTCCTCCAGGTAGCCGAGCCCGCGGATCATGTACTCGCGGCCGCCCATCTCGAGTACCCGCGCACCGATGTCGATATTGTGCGATCCGATGGCCTGCGCCACCCGCGTCACCGGGATATTGAAGGCACGCAGACGCTCGGGGTCCACCTCTACCTGGTACTGCTTAACAAAACCACCCAGGCTGGCCACCTCCGATACGCCCGGCACCGCCGTGAGCTGATAGCGGATGTACCAGTCCTGCAACGTGCGTAGCTGAGCCAGGTCCAGGCTGTCCGATTCCAGCACGTACTCGTACACCCAGCCGACTCCGGTGGCGTCCGGACCCAGGGTCGGCTCGACACCCTGCGGTAGCTGCTGGCGGATCCCGTTCAGGTACTCCAGCACCCGCGAGCGTGCCCAATAGATGTCGGTGCCGTCCTCGAAGATCACATAGACCAGGCTGAGTCCGAAGAAGGAATAACCGCGCACGACCCGGGCCCCCGGTACCTTCAGCATCTCGGAGGTGATCGGATAAGTGATCTGGTCCTCGACGATCTGCGGCGCCTGCTCGCGGAAGTCGGTCTGGATGATCACCTGCACATCCGACAGGTCGGGGATCGCGTCGAGCGGCGTCGTCCGCATCGCCCACACGCCGCCGGCCACGATCGCCCCACTGGCGAGCAGAACGAGGAAACGGTTGCGAAGCGACCACTCTATGATTTTGCTAATCATGGCGATGTTCCTCCCCATCCCCACCGCCGCTGGACATAGTGTCGGCGTGCTGAGTATGCTCGCCTTCCGGCTCGATCGCCGAGCCGTGGCCGGCGTGTTGCATCCCCGGCATTTCACCGCCCGTACCGGCAAGTCGCGACTCGGCATCGATGAGGAAGTTGGCCGATGCGACGATCACTTCCCCCTCCTCCAGGCCGGCGAGCACCTGCACGCGATCGCCCGCCCGCGCGCCGAGCACGACAGCGTGCGGGTGGAGTGAGCCGTCCTCGTGGCGATGAAAGATCAGATTGCGCTCGCCCGTCGCGACTACCGCATCGAGCGGCACCGAGATGACGTCCTCGCCGATCTCCGCATCGAGATACATGGTCGCGAACATCCCGGGCTTGAGTCGCAGCTCCGGATTGGGAACAGTCAGGCGTACCCGGTTCGTCCGGCTCCGCTCGTCCACCGTCGGGTAGACGAAGCTGACACGCCCCATCATGTGAACGCCGGGATAGGCCGAGACCTCGATGTGTGCCTGCTGTCCCTCGCGCACGAACTGGAGATCCTGCTCGAATACATCGCCTTCCACCCAGATCGTCGACAGGTCGGCGATCCGGTAGAGTCGCTCGCCCGGCATCACCCGCTGACCCTCGAGCACGCCCTTCGCCAGCACGATACCGTTCACCGGCGAGACCAGCGTCAGCGTCTTCGTGACCTGGCCCGTGCTCTCGACCCGGGCGATCTGCTCGTCGGTGATATCCCAGTATGCCAGCCGCCGGCGCGCCGCCTGCAGCGTCGCCTGCGCGTTGCGCCACGCCTCGCCGGCGGCCGTGTCGACCTGGGCGGCGAGCCGCTTCGCGGTCAGCAGTTCCTCCTGCGCCGCAACCAGCGCCGGACTGTAGAGCGTCAGCAGCTGCTGTCCGCGTCGCACCGACTCGCCCGTCGTGCTGACGAACAGTTGTTCGACGAAGCCTTCGATCTTTGGCGTGATGTCAGCGACTCGCGGCTCCGCCGCCTCGATCCGACCGACCGTTCGAATCGTGCGGGCCAGCGGTCGGGCCTCGACCCTCGTGTAGACGATACCCAGGGCGCGCTCTTCGGCAGCCGTCAGGTGGACGGCTGATCGCAGCACGGTTCCCGTACTATCGGTGGCGCCGCTGCTGCCGCCGCCGGTGTGCATGGCATGCTCTTCAGCCGACATGCCGGGCATCGGCGACTCGTCGTTCTGGCCGCCACAAGCGGCGAGCAGCAGCATGCCGCACAGCGTCGCGATCGTCGTGTATTTCATCGGTCACCTCCCAACGTGGTGCCCACCAGCGCCTCCACCTGCGCGACGGCGCGGTGGTACTCAGCGGTGAGGCGTACGCTCTCTATCCTGTATCGATTGACCGTCATCTCGTTGACGACCAGCGTGGTGTAGTCGATGCGACCCACACGGTACGCCGACAGCGCGGACTCGACCGCCGCCTGCGCTTGGGGTAACACCGAAGTCTCGTAGAGTCTCGAAAGGCTGCGGGCCCGTTCGGCCTCCGCGCGAAGCTCGGCGAGTCGCGCGAACGTCTCGTTGTAGAGGTCCAGCTCTCGGGCTTCTTCCATCCTCTGCATCGCCTGCAACTCGCGCCGCAACGGCAGCTGGCGCGAGCCCGCGAAGACGGGAAGCCTGATTCCGAACATGAGCGAGACGAAGTCATCGAACTGGGGTCGGCCACCGTAGCTCAGGCTGACCGTGATGTCGGGATAGAGGGCGCGACGTGCCGCCTTGTAGCCCGCCTCGGCCGCCAGGGCGCGCCTTCGCGCCGCCTGCAGCGCTGGTCGCCGCTCCGCCGCCAACGCCATGAGCCAATCGACGGTCGGCAGCTCGTCGCCGGGGCCCGGCAGCTCGAGCGCGCCCACCGGCGCCGTCGCCTCGCGGCCCAGCAAGGCGTTGAGCCGCGCTGCCATCGCCAGCCGGTCCTGTTCCATCACCGTGATGTCTTCGGTCATCTGGGCGATGGAGACCTGGGCCTGCAGCACGTCCTGCTGCAGGCCGGCGCCGACCGCGTAGCGAGCCGACGACACCTCGAAGAAATCGCGGAGCAAGTCGCGCGTACCGCGCATGATCGCCAGCGAGCGGTCCATGAAGGCCAGCTGGTAGTAGGTCGACTGCAGCCGGGCCAGCAGGCGGCGCTCGACCTCCTCGGCATCGAGCGCCTCGGCCGCGGCGAGATGGTCGGCGCGCTCCTCGGCAAACCCCAGCTTCCCCGGCCATGGGAACCGCTGCATCAGCGACACCGAATTCATCGTCATCGGCTGATCGGTTCTTCCCAGGTCCGTCAGCGGCCGATTCATCAGCCCGAATGACAATTGTGGATCGGGCCAGGCGCCGCTCGGCGGTATCCGCTGCTCGGCGGCGTCGGCCCGTAAGCGCGCGGCCTGCAGCATCGGGTTTGCCTCTCGGGCTCGCGCCACGGCCTCCGCCAGCCGAAATGTATCGGCCGGCGCCTGGGCGGCGGCCGAAGCCGGCAGCCCCACGAGCAGGGCCAGCATGATCGTGTTGTATTTTGTACCCATCCTTCGCCTCTCCGTAATGCCGCGAATGCACACCAGGACACTGCCTGCGGAAAAGACCGCGGCGCTGTGCTGTCACCTGTCACAAACGAGAGAGGCTAGGCTCTAGGTGGTGGTAGGATGGGGGGTACTGCGGCAGTAGGCTCGCCGGAGGGCAGCTCGCCCTCCCAATCTGGTACGAATTCCTCCACGAACGGAACGTGCGCGGTCGCGATCATCGCCGTCACGGCACTCGCGCACCTCGCCATGCTGGCACACTCATCCACGGGGCAATGCCCACACTCGCTTGGCGGACCGACGGTCTCCCAGGCGACCGGCTCGCTCATATTATGACAGCCCATAGGGTCGCCGGACGCACCGCGATGCGGGGACACCACGCCTCCGGTCACCAGTCCCACATGAGCCATCAGTAGCAGAAGAGTGAGTGTGCGCTTCATAAGCTGCAATACTACCCAACTCGTGCCAGATGTTCCAGTCTGGCGATTGGATGCGGGCTGGCGCCATAGACTGGCCGGCATCCTCCGGGGGGTCCGGCCCTAGGTCCGGGCGAGCTGCCGAAGCACGTAATGAAGAATGCCGCCGTGCCGATAGTACTCGAACTCTTGCGGCGTGTCGATCCGCACCGTTGCGTCGAATTCGACGCTCGACCCGTCGGGCTTCCTGGCCGTCACCTTGACTTGCCGTTTGCCCTCCGGACTCTCGACCTCGAACGTCTCCTCGCCGGTAAGGCCCAGTGACTCGGCGCTCTCACCCTTCGGGAACTCGAGCGGCAACACGCCCATCCCGATAAGATTGCTCCGGTGGATGCGCTCGAAGCTCTGGGCGATGACGGCGCGGATGCCCAGCAATCGTGTCCCCTTCGCCGCCCAGTCGCGCGACGAGCCCGAACCGTACTCGATCCCGCCGAGCACGACCAGCGGCGTCGCTTCGTCCTGGTACCTCATCGCCGCATCGTAGATCGACAACTGTTCGCTGCTCGGGATGTGACGGGTGAACCCGCCCTCGACGCCCGGGACCAGCTTGTTGCGCAGCCGCACGTTGGCGAACGTGCCCCGCATCATGACCTCGTGGTTGCCGCGCCGCGAGCCGTAGGAGTTGAAGTCCAGCGGCTCGACGCCATGCTCGATAAGGTAGCGGCCCGCCGGGCTGTCCTTCTTGATCGCGCCGGCCGGTGAGATATGGTCGGTCGTAACCGAGTCGCCCAGGTAGGCCAGGGCCCGGGCGCCTTTGATCGCCTCGACCGGCGGCGGCTCGGCGCTCAGCCCCTCGAAGAAGGGCGGGTGCTTAACGTAGGTCGACTCGGGATCCCACTCGTACAAATCGCCCTCTGGAACGGGCATCGACTTCCACTGCTCGCTGCCCTGGAACACCTCGGCGTACGTCTTGCGGAACATGTCCGACTGCAACGCCTTCTGCACCGTCTCCTGCACTTCGCTGCGGCTCGGCCAGATGTCCCTGAGGAACACCGGTTGGCCATCGGCGCCGCTGCCCAGCGGTTCGCTGTAGAGGTCGACGTCCATGCGGCCGGCCAGCGCGTAGGCGACGACCAGCGGCGGCGAGGCGAGGTAGTTACCGCGGACCTCGGCGTGCACGCGACCCTCGAAATTTCGGTTGCCCGACAGGACCGCGACCGCCACCAGATCGCCCTCCCGGATACCTTCGGAGATCTCGGGATCCAGCGGGCCGCTGTTACCGATGCAGGTCGTGCAACCGTAGCCGACGACATTGAAGCGCAGCTTCTCCAGGTACGGCAGAAGTTCCGCTTTCGTCAGGTACTCGGTGACGACCTTCGAGCCCGGCGCCAGGCTTGTCTTCACCCAGGGCTTTGTAGTGAGCCCTTTCTCCGCCGCTTTCTTCGCCACGAGCCCGGCCGCGACCAGCACCGACGGGTTCGACGTGTTCGTGCAACTGGTGATCGCTGCGATCACCACCGACCCGTGACTCAGCTCGAAGCGCTGGCCGTTCCTCGACACCGCCGTCGCGCTGCCGGCGATCAGCTCGTCGGCGCTTCCCCCGTCGTCCCTTGGCGCGAGGTCCGGCAGCACGCGCTTGAAATCCGCCTTCGCCCGGGTGAGCGGCACCCGATCGTGGGGACGCTTGGGACCCGCGAGGCTCGGTTCCACGACACCGAGGTCCAGCTCCAACGTGTCCGTGTACTCGGCCTCCGGACTGTCCGGCGAGTGGAACAGACCCTGCTCCTTCATATAGGCTTCGACCAGCGCGACCTGCTTGTCGCTCCGCCCGCTGAACCGCAGATAGCGGAGCGACTCCTCGTCGACCGGGAAGATGGCGCAGGTCGATCCCATCTCCGGCGACATGTTGCTGATCGTGGCGCGGTCGGCCAGCGGCAGATTCGCCAGCCCGGCGCCGTAGAACTCGACGAACTTGCCGACCACGCCCTTCTCACGCAGCATCTGCGTGACGGTGAGCACCAGGTCGGTTGCGGTGGCGCCCTCCGCCAGCTCGCCGACGAGCTTGAAGCCCACCACCTGGGGGATCAGCATGGTGATCGGTTGGCCGAGCATGGCGGCCTCGGCCTCGATGCCACCGACGCCCCACCCCAGCACGCCGATCCCGTTGATCATCGTCGTGTGCGAATCGGTGCCAACCAACGTGTCGGGATAGGCCCAGCCCGTCCGGTCCGCCATCACGACCCGCCCCAGGTACTCGAGGTTCACCTGGTGGACGATGCCCGTCTCCGGCGGCACGACACGGAAATTCTCGAACGCCTCCTGACCCCAGCGTAAGAATCCGTAACGCTCGCGATTGCGCTCGAACTCTTTCTCCGCGTTGAACAGCAGCGCATCTGCACTGCCGTACATATCGACCTGCACCGAATGGTCGATTACCAGCTCGACCGGTTGCAGCGGGTTGATCCTCGTCGGGTCGCTACCCAGGGCCCGCATAGCCTCTCGCATCGCCGCCAGGTCGACGACCGCCGGTACGCCGGTGAAGTCCTGCAGCAGCACCCGGGCTGGCCGATAGGCGATCTCGGTCACCGGCTCCGCCCCGGCGTCCCACTGCGCCAGCGCCTCGATGTCAGCCGCCGTTACCGTGGTCGCGTCTTCATGCCTGAGAAGGTTTTCGAGCAGGATGCGCAGCGCGTAGGGCAGACGCGCCACCGGGAAGCCGGCCTCTTCCAGCGCCGATAGCCGCGCGAAACGACGTTTCTCCCCTCCGACATTTAGCTCGCCGTGGCTTCCGTATGTATCGGCCATGATCGCTCCGTCAGATTGGACTGTTCAGGGTGCCACACTGCTAACTGTCGTGCCCCGTAGAAAGTTCGTCAATGGGTGTCCGCCGGCCTGCGCTGGACTGACGCCCCCTTCGCCGGTCGGCCCACAGCCGGAATCGCGCCGCTAAGTCCCGCAGCTGAGGACATTACAGCAACGGGCGACCCGCCCGGCCGCCCGTTGGAATTTGCCGGAACCTTGCAGCGCTCAACGCGGCGGCAACACGCGTCCGGTGTTGTCCAAGCCGAACTCGAGCAGGTAAGTACCCGTGAAGAATAGGGTACTTATCCCGTCGTATACGTTTTCCAGCACTGTGATATCACCGGTTGTCAGCCCGCTGCCCTCAACCGGCACCAGCTCTAGGAACTCCGCGGAGGTGAACTCGGCGATCTTCTCGCCGTTTAGCTCGACTCCGCTGCTCGGATCGACGACACCCGTGTCGTCGTAGATGAGCGTGTAAACCAAGGACGAGCCCGAGACCGTCTCGACGATCGACGCGACCTGTGTGAAGGTACTGCCGTCGTAGCCCAGTTCGGCAGAGAGCTCGAACGCTCCCACCGGTATGTCCATGGCCGCGCTCTCACCTGACGCCGATCCCATGGTGCTGAAACTGAAATTCTGGGTGTTGGTGCCGTCGGAGAGGAAACCAGCCGCCGTTAGGTCATAGCTGACTTCGGTCAGGGTCCCCGTAACATAGTAGTCCATAACGGACGCCCCGGCCTCGCGTGCGGAGATGTCGACTTCGATGTTGTCGCCCTGGGTCAGATCCCGGATGTCGATGTCGCCGAACTCTTCACCCTCGCTTATCGGCATGCCCATCGTGTCCACCCGGTACAGCACGAAGCGGATGCCGTCCTCCGGGGCGCCCGTCCGGCTCGTGTCGTCGAACCAGCTGCTGCCTGTGAAGTCCCAGGCGCAGGTCGATCCCAGCAGGGCGCCCGGGATCAGCGAGGGAGCTGCGTCCGCCGCGAGGGGCGGCGGATCCTGGATGCTGGTAAGATCCGTGATCAGATCGCCGAGACCGCCGATCAGCGTCTGCAACGACTCGCTGTCGTCGACCAGGCCGTCGACGATGCCATCGACCAGCGATTGCGCCGTCGCCGGGTCGAGCTCACCGCCCACCCCGGCCGTCTCATCATCGCAGGCGGCAATGGCCGACAGAGATACGGCGAGTGCGGTCACAGGCACGAGGAAACTCAACCTCGAGGTTTTCAACTTTACCTCCCGGTCGTGGGCCCGCTCTTGCGCGCAGGCCTGGTTGGGGCTCGGCTCGCCGGGAATCGCGACCCGGCAAGCTCACGCGGGCACAACTCCCCCGTCGGGGCGAATCGATAAAGATTCTGGTTATTCGAAAATAGGGCCCGACTCGGTGGGCGCAAGCAGTGCACGGTGGCCGGCAACCGCTAGCCGGTGGCCGTTAAGAATCCGAGCTTCGAGAGTTCGGTCTTACCGGCCACTGGCTACCGGCCACTGACTAACCGCTACATCTCCCCGCGGTGCTCCCGCTGCCGGCGAAGTTCTTCGGCCATCTCTCTGATCTCCTGCAGGTCCCTGACCATCTCGCTGTAGCCGTACCAGAGGGCGTAGTCCGGGTTGGCGTGGAAGACGCCCTGGAAAGCCCGCATGCGGTGCTCGAGGTGCATCACGAAGAGCTTTTGCTCGATCGCGGTCGGCGCATCGTGGAAGGTCAGCAGGTCGGGATACGGAAAGGAGTAGTAGTCGGGCTGCTCGAGGATCCCATCCTCGTAGAGGGCGACCACGGTCCGAATCGCCTCGGCCAGCATGCCATCGACCTCCCTGATCATCTCGTCGCCCTTCTCCAGCTCTGCGCGGGCGAAGTTCTCCGAGTGACAGCCGCCGCAGATCGAGATCATCTCTTGGCGTTCCGCCTCCCAAGCCTCCTGGGTCAGCCGAGCCACGTCGGCCGCCTGAACCACTTCCAGCCGGCCCGTCGGGTTACCCTCGGGGTCGAGCACACCGAGCGCCTGCAGAATGGTGGCGCGATCCGCGGCCCAGACCTCGTCATCCGGCATCGGCAGCCTCACGGCAAGGAACCCCCAGGCCGTTCGGACCTCGTGGTCACCATCCTGCATATGGCAGGTCTGGCAGGTCGGTGCCGCGACGTTCTCGGGAAGCGTGCCGTTCTGCTTAAGCAGGTAACGCACACCGTGCTTCGAGGCCGAGTACATCTCCCACTGGGGATGGTCGAATCCCATGTGGCACGTCTGGCAGGCTTGCGGCTGGCTCGCCTCGGTTACCGAAAAGAGGTGCCGCGTGTGGCAGGCATCGCACGACGCGACGCCAAAGCCGGCGCCGCTTTCCTTGAGTGCGGCAATCTCCTCTTCAGTCTTCAGGCCGATCTTGTGGCAGCCGCCGCACCCCTTCATCCCCTGTGTCAGCGCCATGGGCATCCAGTGGGTGGTCGGCATCGCATTCATCGCCGCCCAGGCCAGCGCATGCTTGCCACTCTCGAACTGTTCCACCCGCTCCGCGTGGCACATGCGGCAAGTCTCAGGCGTCGGGATATTCACCTCCCCCACGTCATCGGCGCTCGTGTGATCGCCACCGTGGCAGATCGAGCAGTCGACCCCAACGCTGCTGTGTTTGCTCGCCCCCCAGTCAACCACGACGCCGGGGGTTACCTCGGTATGACACTCGACGCATGACGCGGTCGCCGAGCTCCGCACTCCGCGGTCGCCAAACGTCCCGGCCAACATGACCGGCATGGCGACCAGCAGTGCGAGCATCGGAATCACGGTCAGCCTAGGCATCCGCTACCTCCTTCGGCTGGACGATGTTCTGGTGTCGTCGATGGGCTGGGAACTTCGAACTCTATTATGCCCTTCCTCTCTCGACCCGGCAAGCGAACTCGACCCGCGCCGAACGACTCTCGCGTTGCGACGGTACGCTCGCCATCTTGTAAGAAAGTTCAAGGTTGAGCGATCGCTACACCAGAGTCACGACCGCTGACGCGTCGAAGGAGGTTCTCATGGCGGACCGGGTGAAGAAGGTCAACTACGTCTACGTCACCGTTCCGAATCGCGCGGGACAGGGTGCGAAAGTGCTCGGCGAGCTGAGGGAGGAAGGCGTCAACCTGCTCGCCTACTCCGGCTTCCCGGGAAAGGGCGGTAAGGCTCAGCTCGACATGATCCCGGAGAACATGACAGAGCTGAGGCGGGTCGCGAAGAAGAAGGGCTGGCGTCTGAGCAAGCCGAAGAAGGGCTTCCTCGTCCAGGGGTCCGACACCGTCGGCGCCGTACATCGCCACATCGACAAGCTTGCCTCGAAGAAGATCAACATCACGGCGGCCGATGCAGTGGCGGCGGGCAAGAAGCGCTACGGCATGATCCTCTGGGTGAAGCCGAAGGACTATTCGCGGGCAGCCAGGGTGCTTAGGGCGAAATAGCCAGTAGTCGGTGACCAGTGGTCGGTGGTCGGTAGGGTGGTCACCGACCACCGACTACGGATTACCGGCCACCGTCCTCAATAGCTCGCCTCGTCGAAAACGACTTTCCCCTTGAACACCTTGTAGACGTACGCGGTGTAGGCGATCACGATCGGCATACCGATGAGGGCGATGATCAGCATCGCGCCCTGCGTACGCGGTGTGGAGGCGGAGTTGTAAATCGTCAGGCTGTTGGCCAGATCGATGCTCGACGCCACGATCCTTGGAAACATGCCCAGCGCGACGAGGCCGATGAGCGAGGCGATCGTGAACGACGAGGCCAGAAACGCCCGACCGTCGCGCCCGTGCCTGCTGCTCAGCGGGACTGAAAGCGCCGACGTCCCAAATAGCACGAGCAAGACCCAGAACAGCGGATCCGTAATGACTCCTTCGAAGGCGTGCGGCGCGGCAAAGATCGCCACAGTCGTCGCGAGAGCGTAGAGCGCGGCGAACGCCAGCCAGCCGCGCATCGTCCAGTCGCGCATCCGCTCGCCTAGTTCGCCCTCCGACTTCAAGCACATGTAGGCGGCGCCCTGCATCGTGAACATCGCCAAGCTCGCCAGCCCGCAGAGAATTGCCAGAGGATTGAGCAGCCCCAGGAATGACCCGGTGAACGCCCCGCTTTCGTCGAGCGGGACCCCGCCGACGACGTTCCCCACCGCGACCCCGTATAGAGCCGCTGCCAGCAGGCTACCAAGGCCGAAGCACCAGTCCCAGAGCTTCTTCCAGCCGACGCCCTCGAGCTTGCCACGGAACTCGAACGAGACGGCCCGCGCAATCAGCGCCACTACGACCAGCATCACCGCCAGGTAGAAGGCGCTAAATACGGTGGCGTAAACGACCGGAAACGCCGCGAACAGCGCACCCCCAGCGGTCAGCAGCCAGACCTCGTTACCGTCCCACACCGGGCCGATCGCGTTCAGGTAGGTGCGTCGCTCCTCCTCACCACGAGCGAACAGGTACAGCACGCCCACCCCGAGGTCGAAGCCGTCGAGGACGGCGTAACCGATGATCAGGACGCCGATCAACAGGAACCAGACCGCAGGCAGATCCATTACGCCGTCACCTCCCTACCGATCGTCGGCTCGAGGCCGTGCCTCGCCTCCTTGACCATGAGGTACACCCACAGCGCGCCCAGGAAACTGTAGATTGCCCCGAACAGCAGGATCGAGAACAGGATCTCACCGGCCGCAACCGTATCGGAGTGGGCGTCGCCGGTCCGCAGCAGCCCATACACGACCCAGGGCTGCCTGCCGACCTCGGCCGCAACCCAGCCAA
>JASFTI010000083.1:0-11931 GCA_050053635.1 Gemmatimonadales bacterium | reverse complement strand
AAATACTTCGAGGTAGTAATCTGAGCCCCATGGATCCCGGGCGCTGAGGTCGGCCTGCGCCAACCAGGCGCTGAAAGCGTTGCTCTCGGGATAACGTCCGGTCTGTGCTCCCGTGCTTTGCACGTCCTCGGCGATCTGTTGTAGAGCGCGCGTTGCCGTTCGCTGATTGCTCGCCTCGCTCATGAAGGGGATGGCGCTCATTATCTGGGCTCGGCTGCGCGGTTCCAGCATGGCGACGGCAGCGACCGCGACGACTAGCAAGATGACCTTCTTCACCTATTTCCTCCCAGGTAGAAGCGTGACGCCGGGTAGGGCGCGGCGGAGAAGTGCTCTACGAAGGTCTTTATGCCACGATGTGTCAAGGGGCGGGCCCCGCAATGCGAGCTCCGCCCCTGAGGTTGGCCTGTCGGAGTAGGCGAATCCTATCGCTCCCTCGTCTGCTCGCGTTCCAGATTAAGCTCCCTGACGTCGGTCGCCAGGCGCTCATCGTCGAGCAGGTGCCTGGCGAAGTATTCGGCGCGCAGCCAGAACCAGTAATCGCTCATGTCGCCGTAGCCGTGGCGCTGGCCGGGGAAGATGAAGAAGTCGAACCGCTTGTTGGCTTTGATCAGCGCCTCGGCCATCCGCAGCGTTCCAGCCATGTGCACGTTGTTGTCGATGTCGCCCGTGGTGAGCAGCAGGTGGCCCTTGAGGTTCGCCGCGAGATCTGAGTTCTTCTCGATGCTGTACTCGAAGCTGACGTTCGCCGAGTCGTCCACGACTTCCTTCACACCGTGGTGCTTCTCGGACCACCAGCGGTTGTAGACATCGTTGTTGTGGTTGCCCGACGATGAGACCGCGACATCGAAGAAGTCGGGGTAGACCAGCATGGCGGCGGTGGACATGAATCCGCCGCCCGAGTGGCCGTAAATACCGACGCGGTCGATGTCGATGTAGTCGTGGCGGTCGGCGAGCTGCTCGATCGTCGCCTTTTTGTCGGCCAGTCCGTAGTCCCGCAAGTTCCCGTAGCCGTAGTTGTGGTACCACTTGGACCGCGCCGGGTGGCCGCCGCGGTTGCCGACCGTGATCACGATGAAACCGAGCTGCGCCAGTCCGACCTCCGAGGCGCGGGTCGAGAACGACTTGGCGACGGATTCGGTCTGCGGGCCCGGGTACACGTAGGCGATGATCGGATAGGTCCTCGTGGAATCGAAATCGAACGGCTTGTACATCACGCCGTAAAGATCGGTGACGCCGTCGGCCGCCTCGACCGTGTACGGTTCGGGGAACTGGTAGCCGGCCTCGAACAGCTTGGAGAAATCGGCCTGCTCGAGATCCAGCAGCTTCCGCCCCCGCGCATCGTAGAGAGCCGCGGCCGGGATCGTGTTGACCCGGGAGTAGCTATCGACGAAGAAACGGTTCGACTCACCCATGCTCACCCGGTGGTCGAAATCGCCGGGGTTCAGCAGCGCCAGGCCGCTACCGTCGAGGCCGACCCGGTAGAGGTGCAGATAGTAGGGGTCCTCGCCGGCCTCGCGGCCGTTGGCCACGAAGTAGACCGTGCCTCGCGCTTCATCGATTCCTACCACGTAGCGTACCGAGAACGGACCCTCGGTCAGTCGGTTCTTGAGCGTTCCGTCGGGTCCGAAGCGGTAGAGGTGAGCCCAGCCGTCGCGCTCCGACCACCAGATCATGTCGCCCGAGTCGAGAAGCTCGAGGCGCTGTTCCTCGACGTAGGTGTTGAGCCGCTCCTCGATCAGAACCCTGACTGCGCCCGTGGTCGCGTCGGCCACACAGACGTCGATCCGGTGCAGGTCGCGGCTGGAGCGTGTGAAATAGAGGTCCCGGGAGTTGTCTGACAGCCACAGGCGGCGTCGCGGCTCGTCGCTGTCGGGATAGATGAACTGCCGGCCCGTGGAGATTCTGATGCTCTGGTCCTTGAAAGCTTCGGCCTGGATCTCGACCGTCTCCCGGGTCTCGAGATCGTAGACGAGGAGTTCGGACTGCTCGACGTTCTCCTCGCCGGGCATGTCGTATTTGTAGGTTTCCAGCTGCGGCCGATCGTTGCCCGTCGAGTGGATGACCCAGAGCTCGCCGGACTCGCGCTCGTCGTTCCGCACCAGTGCGAAGCGCTGCGAGTCCTTCGCCCAGACGATCCGTGTGCGCTTCCGTTTGTCCTTGTTCTCTTCGCGCTCGTCGTCCGTATCGCCACGGTCGAACACGGCATAGCTGTAATGCTCTTCGCCGTCTTCGGTGAGCTGAATCTCTTCGACCTCGACGTCCTCTTCCGCTTCCTCGGCCTCCTCCTCGTCCTCCTTACCGCGGCGCGCGTCTAGGATCTTCGCGTAATCGTCACCGCTCATCATGAAGAGGTTGTGATTACGGGCGAAGATGACCCAGCTGCCGTCCGGCGCTACGCTGGCCCAGTCGGGATGGTTGTCGGGCGCTTCCCAGTCCTCCAACTGGCGGAGTGTCTGGGTCCGCACGTCGTACTCGAAGTGAAAGACTTTCTTCTTGGGGCGCTTGGGCTCGGCTCTCTCTTCCTCCTGCTGTTGCTCTTCCTCTTCTTCTTGCTCCTCAACTTCGGCTTCCTCCACCTCCTCGTCCTGAGAGGACTCGACCTCGAACTGGAGCGTGTTGGGGTCGATGAACTTGATCTTGCGGATCGGGAGGTGCTGGGCATCCCAGGGATCCCTGGTGATCCGGGTCAGCTCAGCGGCGATGCGATCGTTGTCGAAGATCTGGGATCTGGCGCCGCTCGTGGGATCGACCAGGTAGTAGAAGGTGCCGTCCGATGTCTCCCACTCGTACCAGAAACGCTCGCTGCCTTCGATCCAGCGCGGTCTGACCGACGTGCTGTAGACGAGCCGTTGGATCTTGTAAGGCGCGAAGCGGGCGGCGAGCCGGTAGTTGGCCGTGGAAAGCGCTTCACCCGGGACCGAAGCCTGCTGGGCCGTCAGGGGCCCCGCGAGAATCGAAAGAGCAAGGGTTGTCAGAACCCACGTAGCACATGAGGATTTACCTGGATGTCGCATCATGACTCCTCCCTGCGCTGGTTCCCTCCTGGGAGTGGCTGGTGGGGTTCCCGTCAGGTACGAAGTCGGCTGTGCAGGCGCAAGGGGTGCAGCAGTGGTATAGAATGCTTTCTGACACTTGGATAAGCTGGAGCTGCCGCATGATGAAGAAGCGGGCGGTCGCGAGACCGCCCGCCATCGGTGTTCGCGTCTATGACGTGGCTAGTAAGTCAGCGAACGGGCGCTCCCAGCCAGGCCAGCTCGGCGGCGAACTCGAGCATACCCTCCATGAAGTCGCTCAGCTCGTCGATCGCTGCGAAGGCGTCCTCGAGGGCGGCCAGCTCCGCAGGGGTCAGCGGGTCGCCCACCGCGTTGGTGATCGTGACCTGGATCGTGTCTTCACCGATCCACCCCTCGATCAAGGCGATCTCGGTGCCGCTGAGGGTGACGCTGCCCTGAGTGATCACGTAGGCCCAGATCTGATCGACCTGCTGCCACTCGAGCGTCATGCTGAAGACCAGCGTGTCCGTTCCGTCGGTGAACATCACTTCAAGGGTGACGGCCATTTCGGTGTAGCTCATGCTCCAGGAGGCCTCGAAATTGCCGTAACCGAGACCGAATTCGATGGAGTAGCTGTCCAATGCTTCGATGGCGTACATATCCAACGTGAGTTGGTCGGTGCCATCGGAGAGGTAGCCGTCGAAGTCGAGCCAGGCGCTCGTTTCGCCGAAGTTGCCCGTGACCGCCACGTAGATCATCGTGGCGTCACCGATCACTGCCTCGACGGTTATGTCGATGTCCGGCCAGGTACTGGCGTCGCTGATGTCGAGATAGCCTATCTCGTTCAGCGGGGTAGTAGGCAAACCGGTGACCGGGTTGACGGCGTAGAGGATGAAGCGCACGCCGTTGAGCGGAGCGCCGGTGCGCTCGCTGGCTATGTACCCCTCTTCCACCTCATCCCATACAAAGGTCACGCCTTCGTAGATATCGGGTATTTCGGCCGCGGCCCGGTACACCGGGTTGCTCAGCAGGTGGTTGGGGATCCCACCCGCCAGCTCGGTCGAGGGGGCCGCGTGGAATCCGGCGGATGCCAAGGGGCCGCCGCCGAGTGCTTGGAAGACGGACTCGCCGAGGTACTCGAGGCTTGTGGCAGCCTCGTTACCCTCGAAGAAGTCGGTGACCACCTGGTCCATAATGGTCGCGGTGCTCTCGGGGTCGAGCTGGAACTCGGGCCCCGTGGCGTCGTCGCACGCCGCCATGAAGCTCAGCAGCAGGGCGATGACGGCGATGCGTGTGAAGTGAAACGGCGTCACGGTCTTCACGCTTGCCTCCCTTGTTACGCTGTTGGTCCAGTCGTACGGGCACACTCGATCGGAAAGATCGCCTATAATGGCTTTGGGACAGGGGAGATTCGCGCCGGAGTTTGAGACAGGGTGTTAGCGCCGGGGAGGTGGCGCCGCGGGGGCCAGCAGATACTAAAGTATCCAAAAGCCTGAGCAACGCAAGCTTTTATCGCCCGGTTTCTCGGGCGTCGTACCTGGGTTATCGGCAGCGGGAGTGGCGCGCCCGGCTTGGGCCGCGGCGCTGGTTCGCCTGATCACTCGGCGGTTAGCGTGTCCACCGGATCGACCCTCGTCGCGCGAACGGCCGGTATCAGTGTCACCGCCACTGCGGTGGCAGCCAGCACCAGCCGCAGCTGCGATAGCGACCGCTCGCTTATGTCCACGGCATAGACGCGCCCGTCGGGGCCCACCGCTTGCGCCAGGTGCTCGGTGAGATAGCCGCTGCCCGCACCCACGTCCGCCAGCGGCTCCCCGCGCCGATGGCCAATGCTGCCATGACGTCCGGGACACGCTGCCAGCTGTCGCGGTTGAGTCGCTGCGCCTCGAGTTCCGTCGGTTGGACTGCGAAAAGCAGCGCGCATATAAGGAGCCAGGACGATTGGCGCGGTACGGACAGCCGGTCAGCGTCTCGCATCGGGATCTCCCCCGCAGCGTGATGCAGCGAAAGGTGCGTGAGGCTAAGCGTCTACCTGACTTTGACGTCTGGTACGGCTCCGGCGTTGCCGTGCTGAGCCAAGCCGCTTCGACGGCGCTGGCGTCGCTGCCTGTCGCCCGGGCAACACTTCGAGGCCGCCAGGTGTCACTATTTGTGACGCCCCACGACATCTCACGATGAGAGACGGCCGAGTGCAAAATCTTTCCAGGCAGCTGCGGCTCTTTCCAGCCACGAACATCGTCGTCGCCGACATGATAGGAGTCGGGATCTTCACTACCTCGGGGTTGTTGCTGGGCGAGTTGGGCAGCCCCGTTCTGATGATCGTCCTGTGGCTCGGTGGTGGGGTCCTGGCTCTGTGCGGCGCGCTCTGCTACGGTGAGCTCGGTGCCGCGATCCCGCGTGCCGGCGGCGAATACGTGTACCTCTCGACGCTGTTCCATCCGCTGCTCGGCTTTCTGACCGGCTGGGTTTCTTTCTTCGTCGGCTTCTCGGCACCGCTGGCGTTGTCGTCGCTCGGCTTCAGCGAGTATCTGGGCAGGGCCTTCCCGGGGTTGCTAGGGTGGGGGGACCCGGATTTGATAAAGAAAGTCCTCGCGATAACAGTCATCCTGATACTTACGCTGGTTCACTTGAGGGGGATGGAGTTCGGCTCGCGGGTACAGAACTACCTGACCGTAGGAAAAGTCCTACTGATCGCTGGGTTTGTGATCGTCGGCTTCGCGCTGGGTCGAGGGGATTTCGGCAATTTCCAGCGGGGCGTCGAAGTTCAATCGGACCTCGCCGGCTGGAAGACCGCCGGGCTGTCGTTGATGTGGATCACGTTCGCCTACACCGGATGGAACGCCTCGGCCTATATCGGGTCCGAGATACGGGATCCCGAACGGAACCTGCCGCGTTCGCTGATCTTGGGAACCGGCCTCGTGATGCTGCTCTACATCTGTCTGAACCTCCTCTTCGTATACGCTGTCGAACCGGTAGAGATGAGCGGCGTCATCGCGGTGGGAGGGCTCGCGGCCTCGGAGTTGTTCGGTGGCGCGGCCGATACCGCCATATCGATTCTGATTGCTTTTGCATTGCTCTCCGCGATCAGTGCGTTGATCATCCTCGGTCCGCGTGTCTACTACGCGATGGCCAAGGACGGATACTTCTTCAAGACCGTCGCCGACGTTCACCCGGTGTATCGCGTTCCGTCCAAATCGATAGTCCTGCAGTTCCTGATCGCGGCCGTCATGGTGATGTCCGGGACCTTCGATCAGATCCTGACGTATATGGGGTTCGGCCTGGGGATCTTTCCCATCATCGCCGTGATCGGCGTGTTCAAGTTGAGAAAGGCTGGCCGTAGCGCCTACCGCATGCCGCTGTACCCCGTCGTGCCACTCGTATTCATAGGTGTCAGCCTGTTGATCTTGGTGCTCGCCTTTCTCGAGCGACCGGTCGAGTCGTCGATCGCGCTGGCTACGGTGGGCGTCGGCATACCGGTGTATGCCGTCTTCAGCAACGTGCGTCGGAGAACGACAGAGACAAGAGAGTCAGAATGAAGCACGCATACAGGGTTCTCTGGGCCGCACTGGCGCTGAGTTTGTATACGTCGGTACCCGCCTGCGTCGCTCAGGAGGCCGGCCAGGGGGAGCTAGACGAGCGGGTCCAGCAGTTTCTGGAGAGTCACCGCTATGAATGGCGGGACGCCAACGTGCCTGTGGCGGATGGCCAGGTGCTGTACGATCTGGTGCTGGAGAACGGTTACACGCGGGCCTTGGAGATCGGGACGTCGACGGGCCACTCGGCGATCTGGATCGCCTGGGCACTGAGCAAGACCGGCGGCAAGCTGATCACGATCGAGATTCACGAAGGGCGGTACAGAGAGGCGCTGGCGAACTTCGAGGAGGCGGGCCTTGGCGAATTCATCGACGCGCGGCTGGCCGACGCGCATGAGCTGGTGCCCGAGTTGGAGGGCCCGTTCGACTTCGTCTTCGTCGATGCGGACAAGAACTGGTATACGAACTACCTGCGGGCAGTACTGCCGAAGGTGGAAGTTGGCGGCTGTATTACCGCGCACAACGTCTCCGGTCGGGGAATGAGAGGCATGAGAGGATTCGTCGACGAGCTGGAGAACACGTCGAATCTGGAGACCGAGATCGTCCGTGCCAGCCGCTCGGGGCTCTCGGTCAGCTACAAACGGTCGCCTTCATAGACTGGCCGGCCACCTACTCGGACCGCAAGGCGATGATCGGATCGACCGCCGTAGCGCGCCGTGCCGGGAAGAAGGTCGCCACGATCCCGGCGCCCAGCAGAAGCAGGGAAGCGGCGGCGAAGGTCAGCGGATCGAACGGGCTGACACCGTAGAGGAAGAACGCCAGGCTGCGGGTCACCGCGAGCCCGATGGCAACTCCCAGCACCACGCCCAGCAGGGCGAGGACGGCGCCCTGGCGCATCACCATGGAGACCACGTCACCGTACTGAGCGCCCAGCGCTATGCGGATGCCCATCTCCTGCGTTCGCTGCGAGACCGAATAGGCCATCACACCGTAAACGCCGCCCAGCGCCAGGACCAGCGCGATCAAGGCCACGACGCCCATGATCTTCGCCATGATCGTGTCGCCGCCCAGGTTCTCGTCGATCAGCGCCTTGAGCGGCCGGACGTTGTAGGCCGGCAGGTCGGGATCGATGGCCCGGACTTCCTGGCGCACCGACTCGGCCAGCCGCTCGGGGGGCACGTCGGTCTCGATTACCCAGTCCAGGTAGCGGTTGTCGTCCTGATAGGCCGAGAAATAGATCATTGGCCCGACGCTCTGCACGTCGTTGTTGTACAAGGCGTCCGCGACGACGCCGACGATCTGCTTGGTGCCCGAATAGACCACCAGCTCACGGCCGATGGGGTCCTCGCCGGGCCAGTGCCGCTCGACCATCGCTTCGTTGACTACGACGACGCGGCGGCCGGCCGGGCGGTCGCGGTCCTCGATCATACGTCCCTGGAGGATGGGTATGTCCATCGCCTCGAAGTAGCCCGGGGAAACGTCGAGGACATTCGTGATCTTTCGCTGCTGGTCGCTCTCGGGGTCCTCGCCGGGGAGCCAGTAGTAGGTCCCGCTACTCCCGTGCAACGGTAGAATCGTCGTCGCGCCGACGCTTCTGACGCCGGGAAGCGACAACAGGCGCTCGCGCAGCTCGGTGTGAAAGGCGATGGTCGATGCCGAGTCCGGGTACTCTTGCTCGGGCAACGCGAGCATGAAGGCCAGCACGTCGCTCTCGTCGAAGCCGCGGTCGGCCAACCGAATGTTGATGAAGCCGCGGACGAGCAACGCCGACGACACGAGCAGCACCAGAGCCAGCGAGACTTCGGCTACCACCAGTCCCTTTCTAAGGCGGACACCCTTGACCGCGGTGCCGCCGCGACCGCCCTCCTTGAGCGATTCCACCATGTTCGTCTTTGTGCTCTGGATCGCAGGAGCCAGCCCCACCAGGACTGCGCTCAGCATCGTGACCAGGGCGGTGAAGCCGAGGACCCGGGGGTTGAGCCCGATCTCGTCGATTCGCGGGAACCAGCCGGGCATCACTGATAGCAGCCCCCGGATGCCGAAGACGGAGAGTCCCAGGCCGAGGATCGCGCCGACCACCGACAGGATCAACGCCTCGGCCAGGAACTGGCGGACGATGCGAGCGCGGTCGGCGCCCAGCGCGGTGCGCACTGCCACCTCGCGCTCGCGCCCCGCCGCATGGGTCAGTAGCAAGTTGGCGACGTTGGCGCAGGCGATGAGCAGGAGAAAGAGCACCGCCACCGTGGCGGTCAGGCTGCCGGTCCGGAAGCCTTCGTTGAACACGTCGCGGTGCAGTGTTATGAGCACGGAGCCTTTGCCGGCGTTGGTACCCGGGTACTCGGCCGCCAGTTGCCCGGCGATCCGCTCGGCCTCGACCTGTGCTTGCTCCGGGGTGGCGCCCGGCCGCAAGCGCGCGCGGACACTGATGTAGTGGCTGTTGCGAGACTCCTCGCCGGTAATGTAGAAGGGCAGCCAGATCTCGGTGCCCGGCCTGACGAACCAGAATTTGGGCGGCATGACGCCGACGATCGTGTGCGGCTCGCCGTCCAACAAGACGACGCGACTCAGCACGTCGGGGTCGCCGCCGAACCGGCGCTGCCAGAGGCCATCGCTGATGATCGCCACATGGTGTCGGCCCTCGATCTCCTCCTCCGCCGTGAACGCCCGGCCGCGCGCCGGCTGCACGCCAACTATGCGGAAGAAGTTGGAGCTCACCCGGACGCCGCTCAGTCGCTCCGGCCGATCCCCGTCCGACAGGTTGAAGCTCGACCAGCGTGTGGCCGCCACGTCCAGGGTGCGGCTGCGCTCGCGCAGGTCGACGAAGTCGGGCACCGAGAAGGAAGACCGGGTCCAGCCACGCTCGCGGTTCGTCGTGTAGACCGAATAGAGCTCGTCGGAGTCCGGATAGGGCAGTGGCCGCAGCATGAACACGTCAACGGCGCTGAAGATCGTGGTGTTGGCGGCGATGCCGATGGCCAGCGAGAGCACGGCGATGGCGATGAGAGCGCCGCCGCGCCGCAGCGAGCGGATCGCGTACTTGATGTCCTGCCAGATTTCGTCCATGGCGTCGTAGCCGTGGAGGGGATGATTCGATCCCGTTATAGGAGACACTACGAGCCGCCGGGCGCCCGGTTTCGCGGCTGTAGATTGCCACCGGCTGGCGGAAGTTGCCATCTTGGGATCAGGTATGGGCGGTAGACCCCGCGACACTAATCGGTTCGCCTAGTGAGTAAACGCAGCACGGTTCCCGAGGACGAGATCTATTTTCGCGCGACCCGGTCGGGCGGCCCGGGCGGCCAGCACGTGAATCGTCGCGCCACGCGCGTCGAGGCGAGCTGGAACGTCCGGCTGAGCGCCGCTCTGACCGACGAGCAGAAGGAGCGGATCCTTGCGAAGCTGGCGTCGCGGATCGATAAGGACGGCGTTCTGCGGGTCGTCGCCGACGACGAGCGGAGCCAGCATCGCAACAAGGAGTTGGCGAAGGGGCGGCTGCGCGATCTGGTCGCCCGCGCCCTGCGGGTGCCCAAGCGCCGCAAGAAGACGCGGCCGCCGAAGTCGGCGGTGGAAAAACGGCTGGAGACCAAGAGCCGCCGCGGAAAGGTCAAGAAGTTGCGGAAGCCGCCCGCGCCCGAGGAGTAAAGCACTGCCACGGTCCAGTCGGGTCTCTTGCATGGCAGAGGCCCACCACCGAGCTTCCGGACAAGTCACCACGGTCCCAACAGGTAGAAGGAGCGACCTATGCTGGTTCGTCTAGCAGTACGCCGATTGAATGTCCTCCTCGTTGCAGTGGCCCTGTTCGTCGTTTCGACCACCGGCCTTCAGGCGCAAGAGGCGCGCGTCGCGGGCGCCGTCCACGTATCGGCGACACCGCAGACAGAGACTTACTATCCGGGACGAGCGGGCGACTGGGAGACACGTCGGCCCGGGGAGATGGGGATGGACGCGGCGCTGCTCGAGGCGGCGATCCAGTTCGCCAAGGACAACGAGGCGACCGCCCCCCGCGACCTGGAGCTGAACCACTACATGAGCTTCGGCGGCGGCGGCGAGCCCTACGGCGAGGCGATCGGCCCGTTCAAGACGCGGGGTGACATGACGGGCATCATCGTCCGTCACGGCTACATCGTGGCGGAATGGGGCGAGCCGTTCCGAGTGGACATGACGTTCAGCGTCACCAAGAGTTTTCTATCGACGACCGTCGGGCTCGCTTGGGACCGGGGGATGATCCGCGACATAGACGACCGGGTGCAGCTCTACGTGCCCACGGGCCACTTCGACTCGGAGCACAACTCGAAGATCACCTGGGAGCATCTGCTCAGGCAGACGAGCGATTGGGAGGGCACGCTCTGGGGTAAGCCGGACTGGGCCGACCGGCCGCCGCGTGACGTCGAGCCGAGCGAGTGGCTGGCGCGTGCGCGGAACGAGCCGGGCACCGTGTACAAGTACAACGACGTGCGGGTGAACTTACTCGCCCTGGCGGCGCTTCACGTGTGGCGGCGGCCGTTACCCCAGGTGCTGAGAGAATACGTGATGGACCCAATCGGTGCGTCCAACACCTGGCGCTGGCACGGCTACGAGAACTCGTGGGTCCTGATCGACGGGCTGAAGGTGCAGTCGGTCTCGGGCGGTGGACACTGGGGTGGTGGGATGTGGATCAGCGCCAGGGACCAGGCGCGCTTCGGCCTGCTGACGCTGCGGCGCGGCCGCTGGAAGGACCAGCTTATACTCTCGGACGCGTGGGTCGCGATGGCGTTGACCCCCGGCCCGGCGAATCCCGGCTACGGGTTCATGAACTGGTTCTTGAATACGAATCAGCGGATGGCCCCCAGCGCGCCCGAGTCGACGTTCTGCCACCTCGGCGCCGGCACGAACATGGTGTGCGCGATCCCCGAATACGATCTGGTGGTCGTGGCGCGCTGGATCAACGGCCGGGCTAGGGACGGTTTTCTCCGACGGGTGCTGGAATCCGTCGTGGCCGAATAGGGCTGGCCCCAGCTCATCCCAACGCAGCCAGATCGCCCCGCCCGCGCCGGGCGTCACCTGTGCCCCGAGTGGAAACCAGCGGACGGGCTCCTCGGCTTTGGTAAGCGCTCGCCAGACCGCCTCCACCGGTGCGGCGATCTCGATCTCATCCCTGACGGTACGCGACCCCGTTTCGGTCCCGGCGTTTCTTGTCTGGGTCATTCATCTATCTCCTCCGGTTGGGGCGTTGAATGCGTCGCTTGCGTCAACTCGGGGTAGACCCCGAGGAAGAACTTGAAGCGTCGGCCGTTGGGCGCAGTGACGTCATGGTACTTTGCCACGAGCTGCGCCACGGCGTTCGCCAGTTCCTCGGCAAACGCGTTGCGGTCAGCCACCGAGGCAAAAGTGATTTCGCTCGCCAGACTGAAGGTGGCGAGTCGCTTGCC
>JASFTI010000082.1:0-11951 GCA_050053635.1 Gemmatimonadales bacterium | reverse complement strand
TCCGAGCCGTGTACAGCTACGCCCGCGTCACTTACGACCGACCGGACGACGACACGGTCCAGGTGATGTATCGGCCCCGGCACAGCGGCAGCATCGGCGGCCGCTGGGCACAGAGACGCTGGCAGATTGCCCTCGACGCCCGTTACATCGGCGAACGCTACCCCGTGCCTGCACCGCTAAACGCACTCGAGTCCTACTGGACCGTCGATCTGCGTGTCCGTCGCAGCTTCGACGCCGGCAACTGGCAGATTACACCCATGCTCGCCGTCGACCGCCTGTTCGATAACGATGACTCGATGATCTTCGGATACCCGGAGCCCGGCCGCGTCCTCCGCTTCGAGCTCGCCGTGCGACCGCGATGAACAAATCGAAAGGAACGAACCACGTGCGTCCCCAACTCGCCACCGCCTTGACCATCGCTATCCCGATGGCAATCGCCGTCGCCGGCTGCGAGGACAGCACAGGCATCGAAACGCTCCCCGGTGTCGAAACCGCAGTCGTGCTCAACAGCATCGACCTCTCGATCACCGTCTTCCCCGTCGATAGTCCCGAGGTCGCCCATGCCATCGGACTCGCGGCGGCCGGTTCGCCGGTAAGCGTCGCGGCGCGCGGCAACACCGTCATCGTGCCTCTGGGCTTCTTCCCCGCTGCCGCCGTCGTCGATCTGGCGACCGGCGATGTCTCCACGATCCCGCTTCCCGACAACTCCGGCGCCACGGGCGTGGCGTTCTTGAACGACTCCATTGCATACGTCGCCAACCCGAACCTCGGCACGGTGAGCGTTGTCAATGTCTCGGCGGGTACGGCGGGCGCTGAGATCGAGGTCGGTGTCTTTCCACAGGCGATCGCGGTCTGGGGCGACACCGTGTTCGTGCTCAATGCCGAGCTCGGCATCGACTTCCGCCCGGCACGGCCCGGCGTCGTCTCGGCGATCGACGCGTCGACAAGCAGCGTGGTCGACTCGATCTTCCTCACCGGCTTCAATCCAGCCGCCGCCGCCTTCGGACCTGACCAGATGCTCTACATCGTCAACTCTGGCGCCTTCGGCGACGGTAACGGCAGCCTCTCGGTGGTGGACCCGGTGACCCTCGAAGAGGCCGAGTATCACGCCGGCTTCGGCGAATTCCCCGGCGACATCGCCTTCGATCGCGCCGGCCGCGCCTATGTCAGCTCGTTCGCTTACGGTATCGCCGTTTGGGACGCCGTCGGCGACAGCTTCATCAACCCGCCGGACGACCCGCTCGTCGCCGACGGTCGCACTATCTCGAGCGGCGTCGCCATCGATTCGGAGGGGCGCCTCTATACACTGATCCCCGGCGACTGCATCGCGCCTTCCGCCGCGATCCGCCTCGATGTGCTGCTCGCCTTCGATCGCGAGATCGACGTCGGCGTCTGCCCCATCGCCGTCACCTTCACTCGAGTCGAGGAACAGTGAGAGTTCAAAATCGCCTTCTGCTGACGGGTCTGCTCGTCGCCGCGACCGCCTGCAAAGGCGAACGGGACACACAACCCTCGACTCTGGCCGGCCGCGAGCTAGAGCAACCCGCGCAGCGGATCGTTTCGCTCATACCGTCGGTCACCGAGACGATCCTGGCACTCGGTGCCGCCGACCGATTGATAGCGCGCAGCGATTTCGATACCGATCCGGCGCTGGCACACCTGCCGACCGTAGGCCAGGGGCTCACACCCAGTCTCGAGCAGCTCACCATGCTGCGGCCCGAGCTGGTGATCGCCTGGCCCGACAACGCGTCGCGCTCAGTTATCACCCGGCTGGCCGACCTCGGCGTCACGATCTACACGCCGCAGATCCAGACGCTCGCCGATATCGACCGGACGACCCGCGAGCTGGGCGAGATGCTGGGGCTCGAGATCGCCGCCGAGTCACTCAGCGCGACGATCGACGCGGAGCTCGATGCGGTCCGCCAAGCCGTGGCGGACCGCGATCGGCCCACCGTGTTCTACGTCGTCTGGTACGCTCCGCCTACTACCACGGGAACGAGCACCTACGTCCACGAGCTGATCGAGATCGCCGGCGGCCGCAACATCTTCGAAGATGTGCCCGGCCTCTGGCCGACGGTGAGTATCGAGGAGGTACTGAACCGTCAGCCGGACATCGTGCTCCTCTCACAGACCGAACAGATCCACGTCGACGTCGAGCAACTGCGTGCTTCGCCGGGCTGGCGCGATCTCCAAGCGGTCCGCGACGGGCGCGTGCTGCATATCGACGCGGACCTTTACAACCGGCCGGGACCACGCGTCATAGAGGCGGCTCGACAGCTCGCCAGCTTGCTGCACCCCGACGCCTTCAAGGACGGTCCCGACCAGTGACCGCGCGTAACTCGCTGCGCCTCCTTTCACTGGCCCTGTTCGCCGCCACACTGCTGGTCGTGAGCATCGCCCTGGGCGCTGCCGACCTGCCGCTGCGCGCCGTGCTCGACGCGCTGAGCGGGGGCGGTGAAGACCCGGCGCGCAGCATCGTTCTCAACCTGCGACTGCCACGCGCCGCGCTGGCGGTCCTCGTCGGTGGCTCGCTTGGGTTGGCTGGCGCCGTCTTCCAGGCACTGCTCCGCAACCCGCTGGCCGAGCCCTACGTCCTCGGCGTCTCCGGTGGCGCGGCGGTGGGCGCCGTCGCGGCGGTCGTGCTCGGCTGGAATCTGTACGCGCCCTGGGCACTGCCTCTCGCCGCACTCGTGGGAGCTCTGTTCGCCATCACCCTCGTGCTGCGGATCGCCGCTCGCGCCGCCCGCGGCTTCGACACGCGTGTCCTGCTACTCGCCGGCGTTGTGGTCGGCGCGTTCTTCCACGCATTGATCTTATTGCTACTCACCTTCGCCTCGGCCAACGCCTACCGTTCGGCGGGACTCTGGATGATGGGCAGCCTGGCTGCGGCCGATTGGTCGGCGGTCTTGCTGCTCGCGGCGTACCTCGTACCGGCGATGGCCGTGCTCCTCCTGATGGCGCGGCCGCTCAACCTGCTCGCCATGGGCGAGGAGACGGCGATGTATCTGGGGGCGAACGTCGAGCGAGTGAAGCTCGCGTCATATCTCATCGCGTCGTTACTCGTTGCCGCCGGCGTCGCCGTGAGCGGGGTAATCGGCTTTGTCGGTCTCATCGTCCCCCACGCTGTTCGGCTCATGTGGGGCAGCGATCACCAGCTGCTGTTGCCCGCCTCGGTTTTACTGGGCGGCGGCTTCATGTTAGCCGCCGACACCGTGGCGCGGACGGTGGCGGCTCCGGCCGAGCTACCGGTCGGAGTCATCACCGCCCTGGTCGGCGTACCGCTCTTCGTCGTCCTACTCACCCGGAGGGTCGTATGAGTGGGCCGCCGGTCTTCGAAGCGCGGGCTCTGCGTTTCACCTACGAGGGCGCAGCGCGACCGGCGCTCGCTGGTGTCGATCTGCAGGTGGGCCCCGGTTCGCTCTACGCCATCATCGGACCCAACGGCTCCGGCAAATCTACGCTGCTGAAGTTATTGCTCGGTGCGCTGCAGCCGGAAAGCGGCGCGGTGAGCTACGCCGGGAGGCACATCGCCGATTGGACGCGCCGGGCGCTCGCCCGACAGATCGGCGCCGTGCCGCAGGGCGAGGAGATGGCGTTCCCCATCACCGTACGCGAGATGGTGGCGATGGGCCGTTACCCGTACCTGGGGGTCCTGGGCCGCCCGGGCCGCGAGGACCGTGAGGCGATCGAACAGGCGATGGAGCGCTGCGAGGTGATCGAGCTGGCCGAGCGACCGCTCTCCAGACTCTCCGGCGGCGAGCGCCAGCGCGCACTCATCGCCCGGGCGCTGGCCCAGCGGCCCGCCACCCTCGTGCTCGACGAGCCCACCGTCTCGCTCGACATCCGTCACGAGATGACGATCTTCGAGCTGCTCGCCGAGTTCACGCACCGCGACGGCGTCACCGTCATGCTGGTCACCCACAACCTGAACCTCGCAGCCCGCTACGCCGATCGCTTGCTGCTGCTCGACGCAGGGCAAGCCGCCGCCGAAGGCAGGCCGGCGGATGTGCTGTCGCAGGAGACTATCGAGAAGGTCTACCAGTGGTCGGTCGTGGTCGCCCCGCACCCCGGGCCCGGCCGCGATGCCGGCGCGCCCCAGATCACCCCACTCGCAGATCCCCGGATGAGCAAATCCTGAGCTTCCTGCTCACGGCTAGGAGCGCGGCGCTTGCCTGCTGACATTGCAGAAGGCATATTTCTGATAATCGGGTGAGAAACCCCGGGTCCGACGGACACCTGTAGTTCGCCCCACTACGGAGGTCCCGAACGGTGGCACCGACGCCGACACAACCGGCTCCTCTCCTCCTACACGTTCACGAAGGCGCCGCCGCACTCCTCCGTTACGCCATGATCGATGCCGACACGCTGGAGGACGGACCATGAGAAGAGCCGCCGCCTTGCTTGCGCTCTCGTTGCTGATACCGGGCTCGCAAACTCAAGGACAAACCACCGCCGGCATCATGTGCTGCGGCTCCTGCGTCGGTGTGCCCGGTGGTTCCTGGGTCGGATGTGACCGGGACGCTGACTGCGCGGCCGTTCTGGGACAGCTCTCCGGCGAGCAACGCCTCGCAGTATGCACACAGCTGATGAATCAGAGAATGCTCTGCGACCAGGCGTTGCCTTTCTGTTGCGAATTCGCCGACGAGTTGCTTTCCGGTCTCCGCGCCCGCGTCCGAGGGATACGCGAGTCCGAGGACTTGTTGCTCCGCGACCTCAGAGACGCGGAGCAAAGATACCTCGAGAGTGCAGACAGGATCTTCGGCTGGCGAGGGTCCGGTGCGAAGTTCATAACCTCCGCTGTAGGAGTGGGCTCTTTAAGACCTGGCTTCAGCGAGACTATCAACGCCATTAACACGGTCGCCGGCGTTGCTCAGGAGCCGCTTTCAGCCACTGAGTGGGGAGACGTCCTCGTCGAGATTTTCACCAGCGGCACCTTCCTCAGCTTACAGGACAAGGCCCGGCTAATCGAATTGACAGAGCACACCAATCGCGTGGTCGAGCTTACCGGTGACCGTCAACTCGCGGCCCGTGAGTACTGGAAGAGAGCACAGAGTATAGACACCAGAAATGCGGCAACTCAGACGGCTCTCAAAGGCGCGGGGGCGCTGCTCGCTTTGTACGATTACATCGACAGCACGCTCGAGTTGTTCGACGACATAGACGATTGGTACCAAGCACGAGTCGACTCACTAGCCACTGCGGATGCACTGGATCAGGCTGACCAGCGACGCGAGGCGTTGCAGCAGCAGATAGACGCGCTGCTAACGCGCTGCAGCGAGGAGGGAGAATCCGGTTCTGGATCTTACTCCGAAGACATTCTCGGCACTGCCGCAGCACAAAGCTCATTCTGCGAAACACCCCCATCACTTACGAACCCCGCGCTAGTCTTTACAGGCGGCGGCCCGGTCGATCCCTCGATCCATTCCGGGTTCTACGCAGTTGAGGGGCGTGCCCGATCCGAGACCGTGGCCAACGACTCGAACTACGCCCAAGATGCAGCCGCGCTGCTGGCCGGCCAGAGACTGTTGGAGCAGTTGCGAAATGAGCTCGACGAAACGATCGAGCACTTCTATTCAGACGTCCTTCCTCCGCTGTACCCTCTTCTATCTGACACCTGGCGCGAGCTGGAGTCGGGCGTCCTGCACGAGCTGATGAAGATGGCTTTGCCCGAGCTAAGGGCCATGGAGGGAAAACTCTCAGCCTTGACTCGACTCGGCTCCGATGTAATGACGGCTATCGGAGGCACGGCCGACCCGGCCGGGCAGGCGGACAATCCCCTGGCCTATGGCACGGGCCTCAGAATCGTCGGAGTGTCAGGCCATTTGACCCCAGAGTCGTGGCTAGTCTCACACCACGGTGCCGGTTCCGGCGCCGTAATCACGGCGCCGGCGAGCCGAGATTCGAGTAGCATCTGGCTGTCGCCCGGAACGTACGATGTCTACATAAGCGCCCTAGTCGGCCGTAGCAGCACGCCTTTGTTGTTCGCCGAGGGAGTGCGAATCCCAGAGGACGGCTTCGCTTCCCTGATGCTATCAGGGATATCGCTCACCGTGTCAGACTGGGTGCCGGAACGAGACCAGACCCACGGTTGGTGGGGTGTCGTAAGAGCAACCGAGTCGGTCGACAACAGAATCCAGTGGACGAACCTGCCGGACCCCCTCCTGCTTCCTCCGGGAGCGTATGACATCTATTGGAGGCATGATTTCGAGGATGGCCCAATGCTCCTCGCGCAGAATGTCCACGTCGATCCGGGAGCATTGACCACAGTCCCGGCCAACTCGGGCATCCACCTGGCCGTCGCGCCCTGGGTCCCGGAGCCGCAAGCCTCGCACGGCTGGTGGGGAGCCGTACGCTCCGGCGATCCACCCGATGAACTGGTCCAGCGAACCCGTTTGGCGGACGCCATCCTGCTACCACCCGGGTTGTACGACGTCTACTGGAAACAGGATTTCGGCAACAAACCTATGCTCATCAAAGCGAGAGTTCGCATCGGCAGCGGCGAGCTCGTGGAGATGTCGGCTACCTCGGGGGTGCGGCTGCAGAACCCGGCCGACCTACCGGAGCTTCAACCCTCCCATGGTTGGTGGGGTGCAGTGCCAACGGGCGGGGAACCCGGCGACAGAATTCAGTGGTCGGGCGATAAGTCGGCTCCGATACTCGTGCCTCCGGGCACCTATGACATCTACTGGAAGCAGAATTTCGAGGAACGTCCCAGGCTCATCAAACAAGGCCTGGTGGTCAGACCCGCCGAGCTCGTCGTCGTCCGCGCTTCGCCTTAGCGAAGCCCGACGAGCACTAGGAGGCCCGACCGATCACTCGAGCACCAGCGCTAGTCGTAGAACTCCCTAATCGCGCCGACGACGTAGCGCTGCTGCTCCTCCGTCAGCTCGGGATAGATGGGCAGCGCCAGCGACTCGCGCGCTGCCTCCTCCGCCTCCGGGAAGTCGCCTTCCTGGTAGCCCAGGTGAGACATGCTAGCCTGGAGATGGAGCGGGATCGGGTAGTAGACCTCGGTCCCGATCCCGCGCTCCGTCAGGAAATCACGCAGCCAATCGCGCTTCGGCACGCGAATCACGAACTGATTGTACACCTTGCCGCTCGCGTCGTCGGGAACCCGAACGCGATCCAGCAGCCCCATCTCCTCGAACAGCGCCCGATACGTTTCCGCGTTGGCGCGCCGCCCGGCGGACCATCCGTCCAGATACCTCAGCTTCACCCGCAGCACGGCAGCCTGCAGCGCGTCCAGTCGGAAGTTGCCACCCACCACCCTGTGTTCGTACTTAGGCTTGCCGCCCTGTACACGCAGCACGCGGAGTAGCTCTGCCAGGTCCTCATCGTCGGTGGTCACCATCCCGCCATCGCCGAAACCGCCCAGGTTCTTGCTGGGGAAGAAGGAAAAGCAGCCCATGTGCCCCAGGGCGCCCGCCTTGCGGCCCACCCTGTCCGTCGCGCTCAACGCCTGCGCCGCGTCCTCGATCACCGTCAGCTCGTGCGCTTCCGCCGCCGCGTTTATCGGCGCCATCTCGGCGCAGCGCCCGTACAGGTGGACCGGCATGATCGCCTTGGTGCGCGGCGTGATCGCCGCCGCCGCGGCCTCGGGGTCGAGGTTGAAGGTCGCGGGGTCGATATCGACAAAGACGGGGCGCGCGCCCAGCCGCACGATCACCGCCGCCGATGCGAAGAACGAGTACGTCGATGTGACGACCTCGTCCCCGGGACCCACGCCGATCGCCATCAGCGAGGCCAGCAACGCGTCGGTGCCCGACGACATCCCCACCGCGCACCGCGTCCCGCAATACTCCGCCACCTCCTCCTCGAACTTGGCGACCTCCGGCCCCAGGATGAAATGCTGCGATTCGCAGACCCGGTCGAGCGCTTCACGAACCTCTTCTTTGATCGCCGCGTACTGCGGCCGCAGGTCCAGCAGTCGGACTTCCATCACACCGCCTTCATTTTCATCCAACAGCTATTGCGCTGTCGGTTCCCTTCACGGCCGAGACGACTGACCCCGATTCAGGCGCGACTACTGCTCGGCGGGACCCGGCATCGGGGGCGGTGGCGCATCAGCGTTGAAAATAGCGTGCGAAACCAGCCACGAGCCGTCGGCCTGTTTCCGCAGGATCACCAGGAACTTGCCGACATCCGTGATCGGCTCCGGCACGCCCGGCACTTCGCCCGTCCACGAGTAGCTACCACGGGCGTAGGCGAGCTCGCCCCTTCCGTCGATCTCCAGCGCCTCCTGCATGTACTCAGTCGGCGTCAGCGGCCCCCAGTTGGCCGAGGCCCAGGCCTCAATGGCCGCCCGGCCCTCATGCAGCGGTTCGTTCGGCGGCATCCGCACGGCGTCCTCGGTGAACACCGCGGCGAAGTTCGGCCAGTCCTCGGCCAGGATGACCTCCGTCCCCATTGGGCCGACCAACTCCCTGATCGCGGCCACGTCCTCTTCCGACAGCCGGCCGGCTTCCGGGACGGGCCCGGCACAGGCCGCAGCAGCGAGAACGAACGCCAGCGCGACCGCCACCACAAAACGCCCAGTCATGCTAGCCTCCAAGTTCAAAGATTCGCGCAGAGATAGCTGTCAAGCTAACGCGCGCCGGTCCGGCTCAACAACTCCAGCGCGCGTCGTTTCTTCACCCTTGGCCCGGATCGCCGGGAGAGAAGGGCGACGCCCGCCGGTGCTCATCGTACCGGTACGCCCCAGGGAAGTCCGCCCTCTTTTCGTTCTTCTTCCCGCTCCAGCTCTCGATCTCGATCCGCAACACCGACGTGCGGTCCAACTCTTCCTGGTTCGCCGGGCGGTAGTCACGCTCCGCCTGCAGATGCGGCGCGTACTTGTCGGTGAGAAGCTGCAACCCGTGCGCCTTCTCTTCATCGTCTTCGACGACGAAGCCGCGCCCGAAGACCGTCACCCCGGCGTACTCGACGCTGAACTCCGCCGCGACCTGGTCGGGCAGTACCCGCCCCATCTCCGCCACGCTGAAGCAGGCCCGGCGGTCCCTCTCCAGGTTCGACCGCGTCCGGCCCTCCCGCGCCGTGTGCAGGTAGATGACGTGTGCATCTTCGTCGTAGACGTACAGATTCGTATGGATGAACGGCTGCCCCTCCGCCACGCTGGCCAGCGCGCCCCAGGCGCCCGAGTGCAGGAACGCCTTGATCCACCCCTCGTCGGTCACCGCCTTGTCGCGCCGCCGAACCTCGTTGATCGGCCGATCCTGTTCTACGGCCATACGCAGCTCCTCCAGTAAGCATCTGCGACCCTATAAATAGGGCCGCAATGCTCGTCCACAAGTGATTGGGCGGCGGCGGCGGCGCCGAGCTACACTGCGACAGGAAGGCGCGGTTGTGCCGCCCCCGTCACCCGGATAGGTTTGCCCGCTCATGAGCGTCGGCCAGATCTACGCGGGCACCTCTGGCTACTCGTATCCCGAGTGGAAGGGCTCGTTCTACCCGGAGAAGCTGCCCCAGAAGGGGTTCCTGGAGTTCTACGCCGGGAAGTTCTCTACCGTCGAGATCAACAACACCTTCTACCGCTTCCCGAAGGCGAGCTTGCTGGAAGGGTGGCGCGACGGCACGCCCGACGGGTTCACCTTCGCGGTGAAGGCGAACCAGGGGATCACCCACAAGGGCCGGCTTGTAGACGTCGAGGAGCTGACCCGTGACTTCGTCGAGCGCTGCCGGCTGCTCGAGGACAAGCTCGGCCCCATCCTCTTCCAGCTACCGCCGAACTTCAAGCGCGACGACGAGCGACTGGCCAATTTCCTCGACCACCTCGACCCGCGGCTGCGTTACGCCTTCGAGTTCCGCCACGAGAGCTGGTTCGATGACGAGGTGTTCAGGTTGCTCTCCGACTCGGGGGTAGGGCTTTGCGTCTCCGAGGGGGACAAGCTCGACACGCCGAGGCTGGCCACCGGCCGCTTCGTCTACGCCCGCCTCCGCAAAAACGAGTACAGCGACCAGGACCTCGCCGACTGGCACCGCTGGATGGCCGAGCAGGCGGCGGCGGGCCGCGATGTCTTCGCCTACCTCAAGCACGACGAGGAAGGGGCCTCGCCGGAATACGCCCTGCGCCTGCTCGCCGGCACTTAGGAGGCGGCGCGCGGCCCAAGGCTGCCAGCGCGTGCGGTTCGCTGCATACAGGGAGGAGGCGGAGGACCACCTCGCGGAGGTCGCGAGCACACCACCCAGGGTGATATCCCCTTCGGTCGGTGGCGCGAGCCCGCAGCGAGTGGTCCTCCGCCTCCGACCCCCACGCGGAAGGAAGCGCGCTCCCCCGCTTGCCGGAGCGCCGCGGGCGTCCCATGTTTAGGCGCCTTTCACAGCGGGGGACCCAGCCGGAACAGATGACGGGAGCACGCGGCGAGCGGCTGCGCGGCCGCCCGACATCAAGGGAGGAAAAAGGATATGGCCGGTATATACCGTTCGCTCTACTACGCCGACGTCTCGCTGGGCAGCGGCGGCAGGCTGACCATCCCCCAGGAGATCCGCGAGGACCTGGGGCTCGAGGATGGCAACACGCTGACCCTCCGGGTCGAGGAGAGCCCGGATGGCCAGCGCCAGATGGTCATCTGGAAGTCGGCCCAGCAGGCGGAAGAGTAGGCCCCCAGCATTCGCCCCGTTCCCCCGGCCCGTCCCGCAGGGTCGGCCCCGGCCCTAACAGCCCGCCGGTGTCGAGCTCGGCACCCCGTGGATGTAGTCCTTCAGCATCCGATTCTCGAATTTCGCCTTCCGCAGGCTGGCGTTCACCACGTCACCGATCGAAATAATCCCTACCAGCCCACTCTCGTCCATAACCGGCAGGTGGCGGATCCGGTTCTTCGTCATAACACCCATGACATAGCCGAGATCATCCTCGGGGACGCCGATGATCACGTCGCGCGTCATCACATCGGCCACTAGCCTATCCTTTATCTCCTCGCAGCGCTCCGCCACCTCCCGCAGTATGTCGCGCTCCGTGATGATTCCCATCACAACACCGTTCTCCGCCGCTACCACTAGACTGCCGATGTTGTGCTTATTCAGCCGCATGATGGCGTCGTGGACCGTCGCCGTTTCGCTGATCGTTACGACGCCGGCTCCCTTGTCACGAAGTATGTCCTTGATCCGCATGGTCGGGGCTCCTTTCCGGCAGGTGCCGCCAGGGCGAAAGACACCGCGCACGAGGTTTTTCCTGCCCTGGCCGGCGATCTCGCGAGCTGTACTGGCCTGCAGAACGATACTTATTATCGCTCGTGAGCGCCGCCCGCGCCAGCCTTCCCCAAAAAGGTTAATCAGCTTACCCGGGTACGGCGGGCCTACAATTCCCTGACGTAGATATTCCTAAAGTACACCGGGCTCCGGTCGTCATGATTCTGCAACCCGATGTAACCCCTTGCGGCGAAGTCCTCGACCTTTCCCCGCGGCTCCGCCTCCCAATCGACGACCTTCGCGCCGTTGAGCTCGACCTCTATGTGCGAGCCGACGAAGCTGATCTTGAAGTGGTTCCATTCGCCGGGCGGGTTGGAGGCGGCGGCGCTGGGCGCCTCGGCGTCGTAGACGGCGCCGGTACTATGGATCCCTTCGCCGGCGTCGTTGATCTGGATCTCGAAGCTGTGATAGATGTAGTCGTCGCTGGTCGGGACGCCCGGTACGCGCACGAAGATGCCCGAGTTGGTCCTCACATCGGAGCACCTGAATTCGAGCTCGAGGGCGAAGTCACCGTATTCTTTCACGGCGTACCAGAAGAGCCCCATGCCGCCGTGCGATTCGAGTACCCCGGTCTCGGGATCGAGCTCGAAGTAGCCGGGCCCATAGTGGTTCCAGCCGTGCTTGGTGTACCTGCCGTTGTGCTCTTTCAGTATCTGCTCGTAGCCCGGCCCCATAGCGCTCTCCTGCCGACTCGTTAAGCTCTCATATCCCGCGTAAAGCACCAGCGGCGCCAACACGATAACTGGAACTACCAGCACGCGCCTCAT